>NZ_JAWLNY010000009.1:0-26993 GCF_036903315.1 Anaplasma bovis
AGAGGGGAGATGGTGATGAAGAAGGTATTTATCTCCTCGCTAAAGATCTTGCTTACAATGTTGCTCTCGATCAGACTGATAAATTGACTGAGGGGATACAAAAACTGAGCCATAAGGGGCTGTACGATGTCAAGGAGGAGATAAATAGCCTTGATCCTGGAAGAGATAGTAGTACCAGTGCTATTAAGAAGAAGATCTGTGGTACTGGTGCCTACCAAGGCAGCTCAGGTGCTAGTGGTGGTGAATTGCATGAAACTAAAGGAAAATGTGGTGAGTCCAAGAGTGGTGTATATAGCAGCAGCACTGACGGGGACTGGGATGTCTTGTGGGCGTCACTGCAAAATACTACTAGTCATAAGGGAGGAAATTACGAAAGGGAGAGTACAGCAAAGAAGATAGGGAAGGAGACATCAGAAAAGATATCTCAAGACATCAGAGGCCTAACCAGAGAACAGCACGGAGTAGTCTCAAGTGCGTTTGCGAAGGCACATGAAGGAGCGGAAATAGTAGAGATACGCTCTATATCTACCGGAAACGCCGGCAAAGGCTACTCTCACAACTACGCACTCCTTCCCTAGAAATATTCTCCAGCTTAGCTAAAACATGTACCTCACCCCAATTTCACCACCTAAATATGCTGTGCTTATCTTTGCGCTCGCAAACGTCGGTCTAGGATCCATTCCGTTAGCTGAAGGCACAATCAGCTTTATATTGTCGAAGGTGTCCCTGTGCATTGCGTGATAATACCCACCGATGAATAATAGTGCATCGTCCGTAACTGCTATCCCCACACCCATCTTTCCATAATATCCATGAGTAACTTCTGATGTATCTAAAATATCTATCACGTTTCCGCTAATTCCCATGCATACATATGATACTATGGGATCATGTTTTGATCTTATATCACAACATACGTTGAAAGTTATCGATGAGACGCCTATCTTTTCGTTTTTTACCAGAACATAATTTGTTTTACTAATCGCCTTGCCCCTTACTAAAGCTATATACGCAGGATCATCTTCGTGCATAGATCCAGCTGCCCCCCTTACATTGAACTCATTGTGGAAACTCTCAAACTCCATCCTTATATCACCAATGCGATACCCGATACTTCCGGAAAATCCAAAGTAATCATTGTCATAGAATGAAGATCTATAAGTTGTGAAAGATTTTTCATTATCCGTATCTACTGTAACACTGCCCTGCATGCTCATTTTCATTACTGTACCCACGCCAGGAACAAAGTTATTAGCCTCTTCTACTTCAAGATTACCAAAATTAGGAAAACTACTCCTGTACGAACTACTAAAATACAAACCCTCATCTGTCATACTTACACCCCTCACCACTTCCTCTATAGAAGAGGCTCCGGCAGCGCACAGCATCACAAGAACAAGTACTGGCTTATATATGCGTGTGCTGCTCGTAGATAGCTTCATTGATTTCATAACTGTACCCATTTAGTTAGCAAAGCGCTTCATGTCTGAAGTTTCCTACGTATGACTTGGCGCTGTGGAGTAGACTTTTAGAGAAAAAACCTTAATTAAGGTCTAATTTATCCTAAAAATGTTGCCTTTATTTATGAAATCTCATATGAAAGCATGTTTTATCGTCCATAATCTTGGGGCGATGTATATAAGATTTTGTGGAGGAAAATTTCATATCATAATAGGAATATATGTGCACTGGAGTTGTTACACTTGACAAAATGTGCCCATACAAACCCGCACCAATCATAACTCTCGAGTATGTCCGTCTACGGGCCCTATGTTGCTAGTAGGGAGCTGCCCCGCTGTAACTGTAGGGAAATTCGCTCTACATAGACTCGTTCACACATTCTTGAAGCCGGCGCGACTTGGCTGTAGAGCCCTAACTACTAGCGTAGTTTTTCCTCCGTTCACCTCGCAGAGCTCGTATTCGTCCTTCTCTTTATCCCACCTTACCTGTTTTAGGTCTATGGAAGAGCTCCATACGTTGTGCTCATACGTTACTTCTGAGTCTATAACAGCTTTGTAGATACCATTCTCTTTGAAAAGGCGCCCACTGAAAAATTCAAAAGCCCCAAATCCGTCTTCTATCCAAAAGATATCATCGAATTCATTGTTGTCTTTTACATCAATCTTTCCGTAGTACCTTGTAGTGAATCCTTCATTTTGTTGGCGTATTTCTACATGAAAACTGCTTTTATGTTCCTTTTTTTCTTTCATCAAGCTAGACCGAAGCTGGTGCAGTCGCGCATTTCTTCCACATATTTCCTGCGCAGTCGCATCGCATTCATATCAGAACTTTCTTGCACTCTTCGCACGATATTATAACAGATTAACAATTGGCACTAGGACCTACCACGTTAAAGTTTAAAAAACCTTAAAAATGATTTTCACGTTGTGGGCATGTATGTACCTATAGCGAACTTAAAGTGTTTACATGAGGTGAGTAAAGTAGTAGCATTCCACGCAGCGTTTGTATTACATTTTGACAATGTCGCTTCACGTCTGTTTACCAAATCAACCCGTTTCTAGACCAAAGATTACTGTTCTTGGTGTAGGTGGCGCGGGAGGTAACGCTGTAAATAACATGATACAGTCGTGTCTTCAGGGTGTGCACTTTGTGGTTGCAAACACTGATGCACAAGCACTTGAATCCTCACTGGCGGAGAAGAAAATTCAGCTAGGTCTGAATCTTACCAGGGGGCTAGGCGCGGGATCTTTACCTGAAGTTGGTAGGGGTGCTGCGGAGGAGTCCATAGATGAGATAATGGCTGAAGTTGCAGATAGCAATATGCTTTTCATAACTGCTGGTATGGGTGGTGGCACTGGAACAGGTGCGGCTCCTGTTATTGCTAGAACTGCAAAAGAAAAAAAGATTCTCACTGTGGGCGTCGTCACTAGGCCTTTTCATTTTGAAGGTGCTCGCAGAATGAAGACTGCAGATGCCGGAGTTGAGGAGCTTCAAAAGCATATAGATACACTAATAGTGATCCCAAATCAGAACCTATTCAGGGTCGCTGACGAGAACACTACTTTTGCAGATGCGTTCAGACTAGCAGACACGGTGCTCCACACAGGCGTGCGAGGTATAACTGATCTTATGGTTATGCCTGGTATGATAAATTTAGATTTCGCTGACATAAAAGTCATAATGAGCGAAATGGGTAAAGCAATGATGGGAACAGGGGAAGCTGAGGGCGATCAGCGCGCTGTCCTGGCTGCGGAGGCTGCTATATCCAACCCACTTCTAGACAATGTATCTATGAGGGGTGCTAGGGGAATTTTGATCAATATTACCGGTGGCTCTGACATGACGCTCTTCGAGGTTGATGCAGCTGCTAACCGTATAAAAGAAGAGGTTGATGATAACGCCAACATCATCTTCGGGTCCACCTTCGATGAGAGCATTTCCGGCAAAATACGGGTCTCTGTTCTTGCTACCGGCATAGATTGCCACTCGCCTCAGAAGGTTGCTGATCTGCATAGTCATGTTGACCCTCATGCTTCTACAGTAGCTAATATTCTTGCTGGATGTGTGGGAACCAGGCGGCAGCCTGTCCATGATACACCGGGTACACCTTCTACGTTTAGTACTTACCCAGAAAGAAATACTCTAAACTGGGATGGCAAGTCCTTTGATATACCTGCGTTTTTGCGTAAAAGATAGAGGAGAGTGCCTTCTGCACCGCGTGGGGGTATTTTGGTGCATCGCATTCTGAGGTCGCGCTTGTGGCTCTGCACGTAGGCGGCTTGCTTCCTGGTGTAATCTCTGTGCATTGTTGAAGGTGTAGTAACCATTGCCAGTGTAGGTAAAGATTATGGTACTGTGTTGATAGTTGAAGTAAACATTCAGGATGATAGGTGGCACGTTCTGTTGTGTGACCCTGAATGTTACGTACAAGAATTAGCTACTTCTTTTTTAGAGGATCTAGGTACAGAAAAATCTGAGAGTGTTCTCTCAATAGTACTTGCAGGAGATGCTCTACTCTTTGAGCTTAATTCCACATATCGCAATATCAGCAAGCCCACTAATGTTTTATCCTTCAACTATGAAAATGTTTCATATAACAGCTATATGGGCGAAATTTTCCTGTCTGTTGAGCGTATAGAGACAGAAGCGGCAGAGATGCAAATATCCTTTCCTGACCATCTTGCACATATGTTAATTCACGGAATACTGCATCTCTTGGGATATGACCACAACACACCAGAAGAAACTGAAAAAATGCAAGCAGTTGAAATAAGCTTGCTCCAGAAAAGGAACATAAGTAACCCTTATGAAATATAGTAGGTATTTCCATGCAAGCAACTGTAGACACTTTCCTGAGGTTAGTGTTGAGGGATACCCACTAAATATGTATACTGCTGTCTACTAGTTGAGGGAGTTATGGACCAACTTTGCGGTATGGTACTTGTAGGCGTGATATGCTCCCCTCATGGGATAAAGGGGCTTGTCAAAGTTAAAACATTCACTGACAATCCGATAGATATTTCCTCTTATGGAACTCTTATTGATGGCACAAGGTCGTTCGACCTTTCTGTGGTTTCTGTATTGAATAACACCACTGTGATAGCAAAAATAGCGGGTATCTCAACTAGGTCTGAAGCCGAAACTCTGCGTAATATCAAACTCTATATTTCTTCTTCACAGCTCCCCAAACCTCTGGAAAATGAGTTCTACGTACATGATATCATTGGGATGGACGTGGTGTTCACTAATGGAGAACCTTATGGTACTGTGTGTGAGGTATTCAATTTTGGCTCATGTGATGTGATAGAAATATTGCTCCCAAACGCTAAAAAGGTCTTACTTCCCTTTACGATTGATGTCTTTCCTCGCCTTGATACTGTAGCTAGAAAGCTTACCGTAGTTCCTCCGGAGGTTGTGGGGTGTGGTAAATGATTTTCAACATCCTAACAATATTTCCAGATATGTTTCCTGGTCCTCTCGGGTATTCAAACATAGGAACAGCATTGAAAAACAAGTTGTGGACTTTGAATGTAATAGACATACGAGCATTTGCCCTGGATAAACACTTAAGTGTAGACGATAGGCCTTATGGCGGTGGCCCCGGAATGATTATGAAGGCCGATGTCTTGGGGAGATGTGTGGACAACATATTATCTGTGCATCCTACAACTAAACTGATATTTCCTTCCCCTAGAGGAAGAAAGTTCGACCAAGATATCGCTAGACAAATCATTGAGTTTGACAATATAACTTTACTTTGCGGACGCTTTGAAGGTATTGATGAGAGGGTTGTTGATTTCTATAAGTTCCAGGAAATAAGCGTTGGTGATTATATCCTGTCTGGTGGCGAGCTAGGCTCTATGGTCATTGTTGATGCATGCCTACGAATGTTACCTGGAGTGCTGGGAAACGCAGCCAGTTTGGAGGATGAGAGTTTTAGCAGCGGTGGTCTAGAATATCCTCAATACACAAGACCTGCAAAGTGGAAAGATCTGGGCGTTCCCGAGGTTCTCCTACGTGGTAACCATAAAGAGATTGCCGTATGGCGGAGGATGTCCTCGCGCGCTCTTACGACTAGTAGGCGTCCTGATTTATTGGCCGACGATAACGATTAGTGGGTGTTATTATGAGTAATTTGCTTGAGAAGTTTAACAATAAACAGATGGTTTCATCCTCTGACGTGGTGCGGCCAAGTTTTTCTCCTGGGGATACACTAAAGGTAGCTATAAATGTGTACGATGGTCTCAGCTGGAGAATACAGACATTTGAAGGGGTTTGTATAAAAAAGAGAAATAGAGGCGTACACTCTTCTTTCGTGCTTCGTAAAATAAGCCACAACGAGAGCATTCAGCTGCAAGTTTTTCTGTACTCTCCCAATGTCAAATCCATTGAGGTTGTGAGACATGGGAAGGTGCGCAGGGCTAAGTTATACTACTTATTGGAGCTTTTCGGTAAAGCAGCTCGTATTAAAGAAAAAACTGATGTTCGCCGCAAGTCATCTTCTTGATATTAGCGGCCTATTTCTGCGAGTATGATGTCTATGGCTTCTTCCGCTGCTCTTGCTTGTATTTCATAGCGTTTAGAGTGGGGATTGAACTTGTGGGGGTATACTGTTCTTGTACCTGAGCGCGTTGCTAGTCCTATGTACACATCCCCAGTTCTCTCTTCGTTAGTCGTTGTTGTGCCGTCACCTTCATTTCGCATGTTGCTTGTATTGGAGCCCGCGAAGCCTGTTATGGAAACTGCAATGTCTATACCAAGGGGTCGCATGGCTTCTAGCGCTCTAAAAGCCATTTCATCGGCGACTTTTTCACTGGCAGCTCCGTGGGTTTCTATAATTTCTGCCGGAATATTAAGGAGCTTTATCTTAGCATCGTCCATATAGGTAACGACTGAGCCAAAAAATACCTTTGAGGCATCGGGTACAGAGGAAAATAGAAAGGCCAGTAGGCCCCCTGTGCATGATTCTGCAAACGTTACCTTTTTACCGCACGCCAGCAGTTTCTCCACACACGTTTCAACCTTCTTTATCAAAATGCCGCTCACATGCATATAAAAACTCGCTCCTTCTCCAAAATGTAATTATCATACCAAACAGTTCAGATACATTCTTTAAAGCTCTTTGTTATGATAAAAATTTCAACTTCACACGGGGACTCTTACGAGTTTTCTCCTGCTGTTACATGCGACCATGTTGTTCAGCGTATATTTCCTGATATTTATGATCGCGTGGTTGCGGTTTCTCTAAACGAAGAACCTAGAGATTTGTACACAAGCATAACAGAAGATAGTCTCATTGATCCCATTCTCATTGATAGTGATGAAGGAAGGAAAATCATCAATAGGAGCTCTTCTTTTGTCCTTGCAATGGCCATAAAGTCATTATTTCCTACCAGCAGTTTGGGGACAGGATCTATAGACGACAACGGGTTTTTTTACGATTTTTTCTTAACATGCAATTTATCAGAAAAGGACTTTAAAGATATAGAAAACAAAATCAATGAAATTGTTATCAGAAATGAGAGCTTCATAAGACAAATCCTGACAAAAAGTGAAGCCGAAAAACTCTTTGAAAACGATAAGTACAAGCTAGAGGTCTTATCGGACATCTCAGAAACAGACGTGGTAGTATATAGAAATGGCAGTTTTGTCGATATTGGCACGGGGCCACACGTACCTTCCTCAGGGTACATTAAGGCTCTCAAATTAACAAAAATATCGGGAGCGTTCTGGAGGGGGGACAGCAAAAATAAGATGCTTCAGCGCATCTATGGGACAGCTTGGCACAGTAAAGATGCTCTGGAAGCTTATCAAACCCGGATGAAGGAAGCAGAAAAAAGGGACCATAGGAGAATTGCAAGAGATTTGGAATTGTTTCACATTCAGGATGAAGCATTGGGGCAAGTGTTTTGGCATGCAAAAGGCCTCACCTTATACAAAGTGGTGGAAGAATATATACGAAAGAACCTGGAAAGGTGTGGCTACTCAGAAATAAAAACTCCGCTCCTGCTAGATAAGGTTTTATGGGAAAAATCAGGGCACTGGGACAAATTCAAGGAGAATATGTTCATAGTTTCCGAAGAGAAAAAGTATTTGGCAATTAAGCCTATGAATTGTCCTTGTCATGTCCAAATTTTTAAATCTAAAACACGAAGCTACAAGGATCTACCAATTCGTTTTGCTGAGTTTGGGATGTGCCATAGAAATGAGCCATCGGGTTCTTTGTATGGGCTCATGCGGGTGCGCGGCTTTACTCAAGATGATGCGCATATTTTCTGCACTATGGATCAAATACGTGATGAGGTTCTCAAGTTTCACAAATTACTGCTGCAGGTTTACAAAGATTTTGGCTTTGAAAGCGTAAAAGTTAAATTATCTGACAGGCCAGTTAATAGGATAGGATCAGATTCCGTGTGGGATGCAGCAGAACAATCCCTTATACAGGCTGTTAATGATGCTAATGTGGAATACACGATCAACAAAGGTGAGGGGGCTTTTTACGGTCCCAAGCTAGAGTTCGTACTACAAGATGCTATAGGAAGAGATTGGCAATGCGGGACTGTGCAGGTAGATTTTGTATTGCCTGAAAGATTGGAGGCATACTACATAGGACCTGATGGCAGCAAACATCACCCGGTCATGATACATAGGGCCATTTTGGGAACTCTCGAACGGTTTATTGGAATTCTTATAGAGCACTATGAGGGTAAATTCCCCACATGGCTTGCTCCTATACAGTTAGAGATTTTACCTGTCGGGGAAGAGGGAGAAGTATTAAAATATGCTGAACAGCTCAAGCAAAAAGCGCAGCAATGTAATATCAGAGTGTCCTTAAATGACACTGAAGAAAGCATAGGACAAAAAATACGTAAATCTATTTTTAATAAAATACCTATAGTATGGGTAGTGGGTAAGGTAGAAGCTTCTAGTGGGCTTGTTTCTGTACGCAGTTATGGGTCTAAGGACACGTGTTCTTTAGAGGCCGATAAAGCGTTGAAAATGCTGGTAGCTTGTGCTAGCATCTGCTAGTTTTATGTCTTGGGTTAGCGGTGGAAAAAAGAGGAGCTGTAATCAACGATTCTATAACAGCCGAAAAAGTAAGGCTGGTGAATGCAGATGGTTCTATGGTGGGTCTGGTAGATATCGCTGAGGCGTTGGCTATGGCGAGAAGCGCAGACATGGATCTGGTGGAAGTAGCCAATGAAGGCGAATTTCCTATATGTAAGATATTTAATTACAGCAAACAGAAGTACACTAAAAAGAAGTCCTCAGGACAAAAAAAGCAAAAAACATCTTCTTTGAAGGAGTTGAAGTTCAGGCTCAATATAGAGGACAATGACTACAACATAAAGCTGAACAGCTTAAAAGGCTTCATAGAAAAGGGAAACAAAGTAAAGGTATCAATAAGGTTCGTTGGTAGAGAGATGCAGTATAAGGAAGTTGGCCTGGGCATCTTGGACCGATTGGTCAATGATACTGAGAGTGTAGCAAAGCCAGAATCTCCTCCGAGGATGGACGGCAATGTCATGAGCATGTTATTTGTGTGCAAAACCAGTGGCAGCGGTAGAAACCCTCAGCATAGCAGTGTAACTCCACGACAAAGCTGAGCTTGTTTTAGGTAAGCATGTAGCTCGCGTAGTTCTTCCCAGTGCTTTGGCGAGGGGTCTCTTATTTTATTTATTTAGAAACGTATGTGGCATTGCTCCTTCTTTCTATCGTCACGTCCCTCATTTTGCCCTCCGTACCGATAGTATCATTTATGGTAATGATTATATCGAGCGAGATCTTCCCATTTAAGATTTCTGGCCATTCCACAAAAAGCACATTTTCTTCTGTGGCAATGTCACATATTCCAATTTCACTCAGTTCATCAAAGGAAGAAATCCTGTACAGATCAATATGATACAGAAAGAAATTGAGACACTCATAACTATTGACGATTACAAAAGTGGGGCTACCTAGGAAGTCCTCTTTCGAGAGACAAGCCACAACCTCAGCGCAGAAAGTAGTTTTTCCCGCACCTAAATCTCCGATAAGGCCTATAACCTCACCCCCTTCTACTATCTGAGCAAAAGAACGTGCGAGCTTACAAAATCCAGCCTTATCAAGTCCTCCATGAAACCCAATAGGACTCACCTAACTAGACTCCCTAGAATACGAAAATACACAACACTTATTAGGTATACTCCTCGCTACCTGCGGTCACCCATAATATGTAGCAAGCTAACAAACATGTTTATGTAGGAAAAGTAGAGACTAGTAGCTCCGACAATGGCCATTTTATGCGTAGTTACTTCTGTACCATCATTAATCCTGTAGTACGTATCCCTAATTTCCTGCGCATTTACAGCAGTAAGCACAGTGAATACACAAACTGCAACAAGAGAAATCGCAAAGTGCAGCGCTCCACTAGCCATGAATATGTTAACTACAGACGCAATTATCAGACCCACAACCCCCATCAGCATAAATGAGCCAATCTTAGAAAGATCCCTCTTTGTAACATTACCGTACCATGCCATAACACCGAACATGGAGGAGCTTATGAAGAACACCCTAGCTATGCTGTGAGCTGTATACACCATAAACACGTACGAGAGGGACAGTCCCATAACGGCAGCAAAGCCGAAAAACATGGCCATGACCGCCTGCACACTCATTCTATGCAGCCTAGAGGACATTATAAACACCATCACAACAGGGGCTATAGCTACTACCCAGTGCATAGGCGTTCCGTATAGTAGGCCGAGCATGGTATCAGAAAGAGACACAACAAAGGCAACCAACCCTGTAGTACCTAAAGCCAACGCCATGTAGTTATAAACCTTTACGAGGTACTCCCTAAGAGCCACACAATAGTATGAACTCTGAGACCTAGCGCTGTAACTTTCCATAAAACCCCAGCATGAAAAAACTGGGTTATTTTAACACAACACCACTCTTATTTCAATATAAATGGTGGCTTTCTTGGGGACTATACTCAAGAACAGGGAGTTTTACAGAGAAACACTCTTTATTATACTCACGATATTAGCAGCGCCTCTGCAAATATTGTCGTAAACAACCCACATATTTATTCCACTGGGGACCGTGTCATCCTTTCTAATTCTGGATACATATATTTCTTCATCGTTTACGCAGTCTATGGGCGTTACGTACTCAATCTTACTACTGGAATCGACTACTAATATACCCTCGTGATCCCCTAATAAGTTCACAACGTCTTCCACATTTACACTGTCGCAAAATTCAACATTTATGGCATTAGAGTGCGACACAAACACCGGTACATACACACATGTAGCTGTTATGTTCACCTCACTTCCTAATACTCTTTGCACTTCGTACGCTATGTTGCTCTCTTCCGACGTAACATCCCCCATGCTACCAACACATGGAATGCAATTAAATGAAATCTGCTTGGGAAACTCTTCAAACGAAGTTTTCCTGTTCATAAACATTGCTTTGGTCTGATCGTACAATTCAGACATCGCACCCTTTCCTAAGTGCGACACTGAGTGATATGTGGACAGTACCACTCTCTTTATCTCTGAAAGCTCCCTCAGAGGACTCAAAACGGCAGCTATTTGCGAAGAAACACTGGGCACGGAAATGATATTCCTATCCTTGTACATAGGAATTACTTCCTTATTTACATCGTGGATAACTAGGGGAATATCCTCCTCCCTGCGAAACAGGTAAGTAGTATCTATAACCAAACACCCGCTTTCCGACACCATTTCTGCATACCTTTCAGAAACAGCATCATTGTCCACGAAGACTGCGACATCTATATCAGTAAAGCTACAATCATCTATGCATTTGCATACTAAATCAGCATCCGATCCGCAGCTTATTTTCTTTCCCATATACTCTCTGGTAGTGATGGCAACTATATCACTACTTCGAAATCCTTCCCTACTAAGAGCGGAAATTACAGCTCTCCCAATGCTACTGGCCGCACCAACAACTGCTATAGTATATTTCATTAGCTATATGTAAAAAGACATCAAAGAGTTGATTAGTCCTCTGTTATGCTCCATAGATTTCCTGAAAGCATCATCAAAAGCAGCCCTTATTAAATCCTCCACGGTAAAAGGCTTCTCCTGCAGCACAGAAGGGTCTACTTTTACTTCGTCAACTTTATACTCAACGAAGTTAGACAAACTTATCTTAACGGATACCTTGCCTCCCAAAGATTGTCCCTCAAAGGATTTTGACTCCTGATGAAGACGGAATTCGGAAATTTTCTTTTTCAGAACATCCTGCAGATCCATGAACTTCTGCTCATCAAATGACATAAAACCACCCTAATCAAGTGTCCAGCTTCTTGACATCCGCTACAAAAGCACCTTCGAATTTTTCCAGTACTTCCGCTACAACGTCGTCGGATCTCGGATTGTACATCTTGTGCACATCGTTGACACCATTTTTTTTGTCATCAATACGCACCTCAGTAGATCTAGGGGGCATAGTACGACATTCAGTAAGCATTTCATCGTGTATTTCAGATATCTCATTTCCATGTGAAATCAGCTTTTTTTTTTACCAAAGTCACCATCGTCCTCTCTCGACAGTAAGAACGAAGCCAATTTCTTCGGTGAAGGCAGGTCGCTTATGTAACACAACCTTATTATCAACATTTCTCCAGTCTGATATTGAAGTACCCCAGAGCTTTTTATTTCTTGCATACCTTGTGACAACAACTGCCATAGTCTGGAGAGAAATGAAGCAGAATTTACCTTCTCTACAGACAGTAAATCTTCTCCAAAACACGTCTTACCGGCAACTCCAGCAGCTCTAATACATAGCTCATGTACCAACGATAGCATCCCCTCACAAACAGATACTGGCGTGTCGCGCACACATGCATCCCTGAATTTTGACACAGCATTTTGTACTTCATTTAGCAGTATGTACCTTACAATGTCCTCCAATAGGCTGTTATCCACGCACCCTAGTAGAGTTTTTACGTCATCTTCAGAGATGTTACCCTTCGTGTATATGGATGACTGTTCCAGGAGAAAAATTGCATTTCTCATAGATCCCGCAGAGTGCTCCGCTATCAGTACCAGGCTCCTATCATCATGTTTGACGCCTTCCATCTCTGCTATCTGTACCAGGCGGTCATATAAGCTCTTCACGGAAATCCTCAGAAGATCCATCCTCTGGCACCTTGACAACACTGTAACAGGAACCTTTCTTATATCGGTAGTTGCCATTATAAACTTCACATGTGCAGCAGGATTCTCGAGAGTTTTCAATAGAGCATTAAATGCACTAATAGAAAGCATGTGAACTTCATCTATTATGTACACCTTATACCTAGACGAAAACGGCAGGTAATTTGAATTTTCCAAAATTACCCTTATATCTTCCACTCCCGTATTGCTGGCTGCATCCATTTCTATGACATCTGGGTTACTCATGTCTCTTATGGAAACACAATCACTGCATTCCCCACAAGGTTCCGCAGTGGGCCCCTGTCTACAATTTAAGCACAAAGCAACAATTCTAGCGGATGTCGTCTTGCCAACTCCACTCGCCCCCACCATTAGAAGAGGACTGCTAAAATCTCCCATTAGGAACATGTTCCTAATTATCCTTACAACAACGTCTTGTCCTACAAGATCTTCTAGCTTATTAGGCCTGTACTTCAGAGAGAAATTCACTGACACACCACACGCAGCAACAGGGACAGCGCAACCCGAATACGCTATGCTACGGCTGCTTTATTTCTAACCTGACCGACTTCACATGCAACCCGCTTGCGCTGCCCTTAGGTGTATATCACATCCATGGGGAAACTCCAACACCGTTGATTAAAAGAAATTCATCACCTCAGACACTCTCTTTGTCACGTCTACCATCCTTTGAGAGAAAGCCCACTCATTGTCGTACCATGCAAGTATACGTACCAAATTTCCATCTGTAACATATGTCTCTGAAAGATCAAAAACTGCACTTTGTATCGTATGATTAAAATCGCATGACACAAGTGGCTCAAAGCTACTTAATAGAACATTCTCTTGATTCCTACATTTGTGGGAAATTTCAGAATTTACCTCATCTACCGTAGTACTCTTGAGAACACAACACGCAAAATCTACCAAAGACACATTGGGGGTAGGTACTCTGATTGAGGACGCAGAAATTTTCCCTTTCAAATCCTTAAATAGGTACTCCAGCGCTTTAGAAGCGCCAGTCGATGTGGGAATCATTGATAATCCACACGCTCTTGCTCTCCTAAAATCTTTATGGCTGCCATCAACGTGATTCTGGTCCTTTGTATACGCATGCACGGTAGTTATAAATCCATTCTTTATTCCAAATTTGTCATTTATAATCTTCACCGCGTGAGCAGCGCAATTAGTGGTACAGGAGCCTATGGAAATCACATTGTGCTCTTGTTTTATATCGCCATCGTTAATTCCGTATATCACCTGTATGTCTGCATCGGTGACAGGAGCAGATACTACGACTTTTTTTACTGAATCTCTTAGGTGTTTTTCTGACAAACCCTTCTTATTAAACTTACCTGTACATTCAATAACCACGTCCACACCACATTCGCCCCATGGTATGTCTGCAGGATTTTTTTCATTAAATACCTTAACCTCCACATCCCCCACTTTAAGAGCTTTATCACCACTACTTTCTATTGCCCTATCCCACCTACCGTGGACAGAATCATTTTTTATTAGATGTCTACTTAGTTCAACATCAGAAACCCCATTGACGGCTACAACCCTAAATTTGCTATTTTCCTCAAAAAGGATCCTAAATACACACCTACCAATTCTACCTAACCCATTTATACCTATCCTTAGCATCTCTCTATTCTATAGATAAACTATAAAAAAATTTGCCATTATTGAGTCTCTAATGCAACCACTTATGTAGATTTGTATATTATGGTCTTTCTGCAATATACGGTGTTTACTTAATAAAGTAATAAAGTACACATTTTTTCCTAATTTATTGTGCATCTTTTCAGAAAAAGCTCTAGAATTACGCAGCTTTGTACCGCATTGGAAGCCACTATGTATAGTCGTGTAATGGTCCTTAGAAAGAAAATTCGCCTAGAGAAATTTCGCTATAAGGTTCAGTTAATTTCTGTACTACAACTACTCTTAGGTGTTGTAACAATCCTTTTTATAACTGTAAGAAATAGCTTTTTTCTGTACGTAGCCTGTGGTGCTACCAGTGGTATAACTGTTTTTCTCATGTTCTTATCTTCCATGAATGCGGTCTGGACTGTTATGTGTTGGGGGATAAATGTCTATGTTATAGATAGAATACACAAAAATCTTGAACAGAGTGAAAAACGGATTTTTGGCATCTATAAACCCATTCCATATAAAACTGAGGAGCAACTTCCTTGGCCTACACCTGCACTACATAACCACTCCTCTCAAATTACCTTGGCAGCGGCCACGCTTATGTGTTTTTCCAGGTTGATATCCTTGTCTCATCTGTTTATGTACAAGACACACATTGCTAAATCTTCCATTTGTGGCATTGTCATCAATCCAAGTTTACTTCTTGAGATCCTGAGCTGCTGCCTTTATGTAGTATCCGTCTTGGTGGCGTCAGCTGTGTATTTTTGCGGACGTAGATTTAGAAAGGAGAGCTCAAGTTTTTTCTCCGCTAATCCAGTGGACTTACAATTACGTAGGTTTACTCTTTTGCTCCTTGGTATGCTTGTTTTGTCAGCTGAACTCCTTATACGCATTACAGACGTTTTTGGTGTATCTTCTGCTTCCTTTCCTGTGGCAAACACGCTGGCTATGTTAGGTCTTTTCCTTTTCGCGGCAGGTAATTTCTATGGACTTTGCTGCACAGGTAAAAAGCTAGCCTCTTTAGAATATGAGGTAGAAACTGAAGCTAGAACAGCAGATTTCTACGTAGAGCCTATAGCAAAACTAATTTCCTACAACATCAGATGAGTGTCTTGCATTTGTAGACGTACGCTTTTCCAGCTTTACTCCCTTTATAATTTCCTCAGTTGTAGGGCTTATGTATTCACTAGTGTAATAACTATTAATTAATTATCTTAAAACGTGTTATACTTCACCAGCGTTTCTTGCTTTGGCCTTGTTGGGCATTGGTAACTTTCCTTGTTTTGTGTTTGTTAGGTATTGTTTATGATGCTTCCATATAGCATACCGAGAAGGATGCTAGCGATAGAAAAACTCAACTATCGTAGGCAGTGTTGCTCTGCCGTTACCTGTGCAATAACTGTATCCGTGTTTCTTCTGCTTGCATTGAGGCAGGGTCACATTTTAGGTTTAGCCTCAGCGGGGCAGGCCGTGGTCAATGTGTGGGTAATTGTCGACTTTGTCTCCCTCATAGCTGCTGCTACCTCCTTGCTTTGCGGGATGGTGTTGGTATTTGTAGTAGAGCGCAGAAAGAGTAAGATCCGTAAGTTGATCATAGAGGAATCTAGACGTTATGGATTCCGTAGCCGTATAGCTGAAGAGCGCAATAGAAAGAATTTTCTAGATAAAGCAAGTGATTTGATAGAAGACACTAGTAATAAGCTCGACCTTGTGGGGTCCTCTTTCATCTTTGCCACACAGATTTGCGCTGTTGTTGGACTTTTGGCATTTGGCCTCCAGTTTAATAACTCTTACAAGGTGGGCACTGTTGGTATGGGGGACTTTTTTGATCTCGTGGGGAACTCTGCTTTCTTACTCTCAGTCTTCCTGTTTACTGTTTCACATATGATAGTTCACAGAAACGTGAAAAAGTATTCTAAGAGTCAGGCTGAAACTGCAAAACTGCTTGCTGTTCTCCTGTGTGGCAACATTTTTGTCCTAGGAGGAAAGATCCTTTTAGTCCTTGAGTCTGTGGGTATACTCAACAGGACACCAATGCCTTTTGGGGAAACTGGCCATCTACCCTTAGCGTGGATGATTCGTCTCTTGGGAACGGGCTTGTGCGTGCTAGGTCTTTACGTGACAATGCAAAATACTAGTAACAAGTGTGATGAGCTAAGTAAGGTTGTGGAAAGAGGTGATGGCGCACAAGAGGTGATGAGTACACTTTCTACCCACGAAGTAAGGTCTTGCTTTGGTTATTTGGAGTATGGTACAAGGTAGCAGTTTCACTTTCGTTTACGATGTGCCATGAATTGCGTTGTTCTCCTATGTGGATGTGGTCACCGAGATGGGTCAGAAATTAGGGAATCCGTAATAGCTCTAATCGAGCTTGAAAGACTGGGAATTGACTATTTATGTTGCGCTCCCAATGTGTCTTCCAGCGAAGTAATAGATCATGTTTCAGGTACGGTCTCTGCTAGCGAAACTGGTAGAAATCTTCTTGTAGAATCTGCCAGAATAGCAAGGGGAAATATAAAGGACATACTTAGTATAGATCCTCAACGCTTCGACATGTTACTTTTCCCAGGAGGTTTGGGAGTAGCTAAGTTTTCCTCCAATATTTTGGACTCTGCTGGACCAGTATCTATACGAAAGGAGATATCTGATATCATCCTGGGGTTTCACTCACAGAAAAAAGCTATTGGGGCCATTTGTATTTCACCAGCCGTTGTCTCCGCTGCTCTTAATGGTGTGGCAAAAGTTTCAGTAACTCTTGGTGACGAGAGCAATGGTAATATAATTTCTCGTTGCGGTGGACTTCATGTCCCATGCGACACAGATAACTATGTAGTAGACAAGGAAAACGCAGTATTTTCCTGCCCCGCCTATATGCGAGACGATAAATTGCATAAAATACAGCTAGGGGTACAGAAAATGGTAGGTGCTATGTATGACTATACGAAGTCCAGATCTGCCTCCTAATTTGCCCTTTTTTATCTCTCTAGAATAGCTACACAGCCACAATCTTCTCTACCTTAGGTAGATTGAATTCTCTCTTTAGTAATAGGGCGAGGTCGGTTTTCTCCCAGGAAAAGCTTTCCTCGTCTTTCCTTCCAAAGTGCCCATAACAAGAAGTGGGACTATATCGTTGTTCAAATAATTCCAAATGTGCGCAGATTCCAGATACAGAAAGATCCACGTTTTTCAGTACGCTACTCTCTATTTCTCTGTTATCGACTATATTAGTTCCGAATGTATTTATACTAAATGTTAGAGGTGAAGTTCCCCCTATGGCATAAGACATCTGCACTAAGCATTCCTTTGCTAGCCCTGAACTAACAACATTTTTCGCAATATATCTCGCCATGTATACGGCAGATCTGTCGACCTTACTAGGGTCCTTACCAGAAAAAGCGCCTCCACCATGGGGAATGTGCCCTCCGTAAGAATCTACCATAATCTTTCTTCCTGTTACCCCTGTATCACAAGAAGGTCCTCCAGTAACAAATCTCCCGGTAGGATTTACTAGAAAGTCCGCATCACTACACATCCATCCTTCTGGAAGCGAAGAAACAAAGTGAGGGTAAACCATTTTTCTCACATCATTCTGTGTCATTTTTTCACTGTGCTGAATAGAGAGAACCGCCCTTATTATGCCCACTGGTTTGTTGTCCACATATAGGACAGTTATTTCTGTTTTGGCATCAGGACCAAGATCACACAGTTTACCACTCGCAATGGCATCATCTATATTTTTTAGTATTAGATGAGAATAGTGTATAGGAGAGGGCATTAGAGAATCTGTCTCATCTATGGCGTAGCCGTACATAACGCCTTGATCTCCAGCGCACTTCTTTTTTCCCACTCCCACTCCCATGGTAATATCCATAGACTGTTCGTGTATAAGCAAAGTTACGTTTACCGTTTTCCAGCTAAATCCTGGAGAGTCATATCCTATATCTCTGATAGTATGTCTTACTACCTGATCTATTTCCTCTTCCTCAACACTAACGCCAAAAATTTCGCCAGCTACTATAACATTGTCGCGAGTAACCATTACTTCTATGGCGACGTGTGCATTTTTATTCCTAGACATAAAGTAATCTAGTATTTCATCCGATATCCTGTCCGACACCTTATCGGGATGTCCTCTGGACACGGACTCACTGGTTATAAAATACCCACCCTTTGATTCATCTAAATGGAACACTCTAATATCCTGTTGGGAAAAGTTTAATACCAATTGCTAAGGTATATACCTGCCAGAGATGATACACAAATTTCTTTCATAAAACAATCAGTTCATAGAATTATAAAAGAGTCTAGGATCTGTGAGAATCCTTCGTAGTACAATTGTGTAGTATTGACTTAGTAACTCAAATATGTAAGCCTTCCTACGTTGTGTCCGTAGCTCAGCTGGATAGAGCAGCAGCCTTCTAAGCTGCGGGTCAGGGGTTCGAATCCCTTCGGGCACACGTCTATGTTGTGCGTTATCTGGTCATTTAAGTGTCACGTTACTACGATACTGTAATATTAGGTGGTGGCATAATTGGTGTATTATCTGGTATAGCACTGCAGCAAAAGGGAATATCAGTTGCTGTAATAGAGCATGGAAAATCTGTCCTTCACAATCTTTCTGATAGGGTTTTTGCCATATCAAAAGGCTCTCAAGAGATACTTGATGGTCTTTCTGTGTGGAATGATATGGAGAAATACTCCAGCATAGATCATATACTAATTTGCGACGATGATAGCTGCAACTACCTTCATTACGATAGTATGTTGGTAGATAACGTATCTATGGGTTATACAATTTTCGCCTCTGAATTGTCTGAAATTCTTAGAAAACGAATAGAATTTGACGTATTCAGTTCATCAAAATACGAGAGTTTTGAGATTAGAGATGGATTCAAGGAGATATCTCTATCCGATGGTCAAAAACTCAAGACAAAGCTTGTGATATGTGCGGAAGGAAAGCACTCAAATTTTAGAAGTATGTCTTCCGTAAAAACACTCAAATACCACTGTGGACAAAGTTGCATAATATGCAACATAGAACACGTACAGCATCATAATAACGTAGCTGTAGAGCACTTCTTTCCTTCAGGTCCTTTTGCAATATTGCCATTGTGGGGTGGATATCAATCCTCTATAGTATGGACAGAAAGATCTAAAGTGGCAAATTCTCTACATGGTTTAACAAAAGAAGAGTTTCTTACTCTTCTTCGCCATAAGTGTAATCATCATATAAGAGACATAGTAGACATAAACAGCAAAATAAACATCTTCGAAATCTCCATTATTTATCCTGTGCAGCAATGTGGTAGCCGTTTTCTCCTCATTGGAGATTCTTCTCACTCCATCCATCCAGTTGCTGGACAGGGATTAAATATAGGAATTAGAGACGTGGCAGAAACTGCTAAAGTCTTGGGGAAATACCACTCACTGGGAGTAGACATAGGTAAGGAGTTTGTCTTAAAAGAAATAGAAAACAACAGGATAGTTGATAACTTTTCTATGACCGCTATCACAACTGGAGTTAATAGAATCTTTTCCAGTAACTCGCCTTTACTAAAGGCACTCAGAAGAACTGCTATGTCTATAGTTGACATGTCCCCTCAGCTGAAAAAAGCACTCATTAGAAGCGCAATGGGCTTAAATAAGACCATCTGTGGTGAATATTAAAAGACTTGCCACGCCCCAAGTCATTTTTCACTTTTCTTCTCGTCATGCATCTGGTGTAGATGTTCTAGCACGGCTCTTCGCACGAATACCTCCAATTCATAGTCTATCTTTTCTATGGTTATCTTTTTTATCTTTGATACGATCTCGCTGGACGTTAGTTCACCATATCCTTTCTCAAGAACTTCTGAAATTACTTCCTCAACATGCGACTTGATACTATCTAATAGGGCTATATCTTCACTGACATTCTTCTCTATTTTGTAGGTATCATCATCAAACTTTTTGAACCCATAGCATACACCAGATATCAGCTTTGCAGGACTTTTAGCTAATACAAATGCAACTCCTTCAAAAATCTTTCTCCTTACTTCACCCCAATCAATCCCACATACCCAGCTCTGAAACCCATACGTTGCTATGAACACACTTACAAATTTAACCACTCTGCCTACGCTTAGTGCCTCCCTGTTATAGTAGTACCACTTCACTAGCTGGTACGTTCTCATGTACAAGTTAACTGGATTCTTGTAGAAAAACACAGCTTGTATCCCGTCATGTACAATACAAAACGCGAACGAAACCAGGTAGAAATATACAATGAGAAATAGCAACCTTTTTACTACCTTTTCAAAGTTCAAGAAAAGGTAAGTAAGAAACATGAACCTTAGTATTGACACATCAGTATACTTTTAAAAGTATCACACAGAGAAGCTGGGATGGGAGGGATCGAACCTCCGAATGACGGTACCAAAAACCGTTGCCTTACCGCTTGGCTACATCCCAATAGACACAAACAACTCACCTGACGAAGGTTAATAAAAAATGGTGAAAATGCAATGAAAAACAAGAACAAGTGCCTTCTACTCCCGTTTACTCAACAAAACTCTTGTTAAAGGCCAATTTTCGTATCATCATCTGCGTTGTTATCATGATTTTAATCTTGATCCTGTGAATTTCCAAGACATGGTTAGACAGTTGGAGTGCTTTTGGAGGGAGTACGGATGTTCTGTACTATTCCCTTACAGCTCTGAGTTGGGTGCAGGAACTTTTCACCCTGCCACTTCCATGGCGGTACTTTCCGGAAAGAAGAATATGGTTGCCTATGTCCAACCAGTGATAAGGCCATGCGATGGCAGATATGGTGATAACCAGAATCGCTTATATCAGCATCATCAGTACCAAGTAATAGTTCAGCCCTCAACACCAACCCTGAAAGACGATTATTTACTTAGTCTGGAGAGTATAGGGATTGATAGACATAATTTTGATATTCGCTTTCTTGAAGATGACTGGGAAAATCCTAGCATTGGAGCTTTTGGGTTGGGATGGGAAGTTTGCTGCAATGGTATGGAGATAACGCAGTTCACTTACATGCAGCAAGTTGGAGGAATGTCATGTCCTGCTATTCCGGGAGAAATAGCTTACGGCTTGGAGAGAATAGCTATGGTTCTCCAGGGAGTGGACAATGTTTATGACCTAGAATGGGACAGAAATGGTGTTACATATGGCGATATATTTAAGAACAACGAAAGGGAGTTTTCTGCGCTAGCATTTGAGTGTTTTGACATAGACTTTTTGCTGAACAGTTTTGAAAATAATGAAATGATGTGCCTCAGGATGGTAGAAAACGGTCTTCCCCTCGCTGGTTATGATTTTTGCATAAAGGCTAGCCATCTCCTTAATCTCTTAGAGTCAAGAGGAGTTATTGGAGTTAATGAGCGTGCTTCCTATATTTTTAGGGTAAGAAAGATGGTAAACATGTGTTGCGAATCTTACGTTAGTTTATACAGAGTGACATAATATGTCCTGCGATTTAGTATTTGAGATCCTGTGTGAACAGCTACCTCTGAAGACGATGGATTCAGCCAGGGAATACTTGAGTAAAGCTGTTGATATTGAATTTCGCAAGAATTTCATAACCTGTACGAATCCCAGGGTGCTTGTATCCCCTAATAGGATCTCCTTTCTTGCCTCATACGTTGGCGGCCAAACATCAAATGGTGGTGAAGAGATAAAAGGTCCGAGAGTGGGAGCTGATTCGAAAGCCATTTTAGGGTTTTTAAAGAAAGTTGGGGGGCATAGCATAGAAGATTTAGAAGTACGTACGGTGCAGGGGATAGATTATTACTACGCATCTACGTCAAAAACATCTAATAACCGCTTGTCTGACAGTCTTCGTGATATTCTTCAGTCTATTATAGATAAGTTTCCCTTACATAAGAGAATGCGCTGGGGTAGCGGAACAGGTGAGTGGGTGAGGCCGGTTATCAATGTTGCTTGCGTTCTTGCAGATACAGTAATTCCCGTACATGTAGCCGGGGTAGAAGCCACAAAGCATACATACGGTAATTTAAGATTCTCAAAGGTTGAGCATGTTATTGAGAGCGCCGAAGGCTACTTACAATTTCTATCTAAAAATAAGGTGATTCTTGATCATGTAGAGAGAAGAAAATTCATTTTAGACCTTATAGAGAAGGAGATTAGAGGTACGCACTTAAGTTTCAATCCCAACGATAAAATCCTCGATGATTTCACGGGGATGTTGGAATTTCCAAAGGTCATAATTGGAAACATAGAGGAATCATTTTGGAGCTTACCTAAGGAAGTTATACTTTGCGTATTGACTCGCCACCAAAGGTATCTTGCCTTATATGATATTTGTGGACAGGTAGTGAAGTTTGCATGCGTTGTTAGTGCAGCTAACGAAAGGGTTGTGCAGACACATGAAGTGGTGTTGAGCGCAAGATTATCAGATGCATCTTTCTTGATAGAGAAGGACAAGCAGTGCGCATTAGACGAATATGTACGTGATTTAGACAACATAGTTTTCAAAAGGGAACTGGGTACTGTTTTAGATAAAGTTAATAGGATATCAGCTCTTGCAAAATACACTGCACTTTGGATACCTCATGCATCTGTCATTAGCGTAGAGAGATCGGCGACGCTGTGCAAAGCAGACCTTGCAACACTTCTAGTGAAGGAGTTTCCAGAGTTACAGGGCGTAGTTGGTAGATACTATGCTAAAGAATCTGGAGAAATTGAAGACGTGTGTAGAGCAATAGAAGAGCATTATCTTCCTGTCAACGTGAAAGACAACTTGCCTTGCTCCCCTGTAGGTATTGCTGTATCCATAGCTGACAAGCTAGACAGTCTCGTGGGGCTTATGGCTACCGAGAAGGCGTCTGGGTCAAGCGACCCCTTTGCTCTAAGAAGGTTATCTATTTCAATTATACGAATCATAATGGAAAATAGAATATCCCTTCCCCTCGATCTTATAATAAAAAAGTCAGCATCCCTTTATGCTAGTATGACTAAGAAGAATAAGGCCATACAAAGCCTTTTCCTAGATTCACACGATCACAATCTTACAGATGTAATATTCAGTTTTTTCATTGAGAAACTGAAGGGCATTCTTTCAAACGAAGGGATTGATAAAGAACTTGTAGGCATTATATCAAATACCTCTTTTGACCTTTTGCTTATAAGGGAGAAGGCAAAAGTAATAGGTCTCTATCTGAAAAGTGTTGAGGGAAACACTATTCTAAGCGCCTATAGAAGAATAAAAAATATAATACCTAAAAACGTAGCAGTGAAAGAAATAAAGATCATGCGCATTGTTTGTAACAATAGACTTTGCGTGGAAGAATGCGAAATGAATTTGTTTAAAAAAGTGAGTCACTGCAGAAAAGTTCTTCCCCCCATTTTAAAGGCTGGTGATTTTACTGCTGCAATGAACATTCTTCTGGAATTGAGTACAGAGGTAAATAATTTCATAGACGGTGTAAGAATACTGGACGAAAAGCGAGTGGAAATGTACAAAAACAGACTTAATCTGTCTATGTTGGCGCTGAATTTGTATAATTCAGTGATAGATTTTAGTAAAATACAGAAAGAAATTAGCTGTTAATATTGAATTTCTGACTTTTCAATCATACATAGGTAAACGGTGTGCGTTTTTTATTACTTCGTAGACCTTGTGTTTTTTGATGTAGAGTGAGTATGGCCGTGGAAGATTACTACGATTTACTTGGTGTAAGTAGAGGAGCAAGCGAAGACGAGATAAAAAAGTCCTATAGGAAGCTTGTATTTAAGTATCACCCGGACAGAAACCCAGGGGACAAGGCTGCAGAGGAAAAATTTAAAAAAATAAGCGAAGCTTATAACGTCCTTAGTGATAAAGACAAGAGAGCTGCATATGATCGTTATGGCCATGGTGCCTTCTCTTCCGGTGGGATGGGAGGTGCAGGAGATGCAGGTTTTGACGGCTTCTCTAGTGCAGGATTTACAGGAGATTTTTCTGATATATTTAACGACTTTTTCGGGGGAGGTTTTGGAAAGACATCTACTCAAAGAGCTCGTGAAAGTATGCGAGGATCAGATCTTCGATATGATATAGAGATATCTCTAGAAGATGCCTTTAAAGGGGTAAAGATACCTGTCAGCTACGTAACAAATGTCACATGTGCACAATGTGATGGAAGTGGTAGAGAGGGCGCAGCTAAGTCTGTAAAATGTGGCTCTTGTGGTGGATCTGGAAGAATTCGCACAAGGAGAGGATTCCTAACTATTGAGGAACTATGCGGCACTTGTAATGGGGAAGGAGAAGTAATAAAAAACAAGTGTAAGAGATGCGGAGGAAATGGCCGTGTTAGAAATGAAGTAAGCATACTAGTTACTGTACCTAAGGGGATAGAAAGCGGTAATAAAATACGAGTTAACGGAAAGGGAGAGGCTGGATATAGGGGAAGCAAAAGTGGTGATTTATATGTGTGTGTCTCTATAAAGGAGCACAAATTTTTCAGTAGAAAAGGAGCAGATCTTTATTGTAATGTTCCTATAAAAATGACCATAGCTGCTTTAGGGGGCGAGATAGAAATGCCATCAATTGATGGCACTTGGACTAAGTTAAAAGTTCCTGAAGGCACACAAAGCAACGACAAACTGCGTATGAAGGGCAAGGGAATGACAGATGTCAATTCTGATAGACGTGGTGATATGTATGTAAATGTTACTGTAGAGATCCCGGTGCGCTTAACTAAGAAGCAAATAGAGCTCCTAACAAAGTTTGAGGAAGAATCAAAGAATAATTGCAGTCCAAAATACTCTGGATTTTTTCAAAAGATAAAGGAATTCTGGAAAGATATCAGCTCCTAACACAGCGCTTAAGATGCTATATCTAAGCCTATATCTTTACACTTAAAAGCATTTGTAATGCTGCCTATTGAAATATAGTCTACTCCTGCTTCAGCTACTTTCCTCACGTTTTCTTTTGTTATTCCACCAGAAGCTTCCACTTTAGTTCTGCCTTTTATTAGAGAAACTGCGTCATGTATTTCAGAAACACTCATATTATCCAATAGTATTGTATGAACACGATTCTTTATGGATTCATCTACTTGTAAGATGCTGTCACACTCTACAGTAATGACAGCGTTATTACCCATTTTAGACCTTATTCTAGAGACGCATTCAGTTATACTACCACAGCTTGATATGTGATTATCCTTCACCATTATACCATCATATAATCCCATCCTGTAGCTGCTTCCTCCACCTACAGAAACTGCATAAAGATCGAATTTACGTAAGCATGGTGAGGTTTTTCTTGTGCTCCTAATAACTGCTTTTGTCCCTCTCACTAGATCTACAAATTCTCTTGTGAGAGAGGAAATACCTGAAGCTCTCTGCAAGAAGTTTAGAAGAGTTCTCTCTATAGAGAGTATCAGTGATGCCTTCCCTTTACCAACCAGTATACTATCTCCAGGAGATGCAATACTTCCGTCTGCTTTTAGAAGGTCAACAACCATATCTTCACCGTACATGGCGTAAAAATCTCGAACTACTACCATGCCAGAGATTACCATTGACTCCCTCGCATTTACTGAAAAGCAGATTGTTTCATCAGCCATCACGCAGTGTGTTGTGATATCTCCTGAATGTTCTAAATCCTCTGCTAAGGCTGCCTGTATTATGTCTTCAAACACGATAAATTTCCCATGACTAATTGCGAGGCAAGATGTAGAGTATAACACCTTTTGTAGTATAAAGATAATTTACTCTCGTCACATGTTAATCTTATTTGTTGTATCGTACATATTGGGTTCTATACCATGGTCTTTGGTGATCACTAGGCTTCTTTTAAAAATAGATATAAGGAAAGTTGGATCTGGAAATGCAGGTGCAACTAATGTGTACAGAGTTGATAAAAAGTTGGCATTGTTGGTCCTCATACTTGATATAGCAAAATCAGCAGCACTTTTGAAGGTATATAGCACTTATGGCATTGAAAAAAACGTGCTGTGTTTATCGGGACTTTTTGCAGTTCTGGGACACGTATTTCCTATATGGCTAAAGTTCAAGGGTGGTAAGGGAGTAGCCACTGCTCTGGGAGTTATAATGGTAGTAAGTCCAAAAGTTCTGCTGATATTTGCGGTGGTATGGACAATATTTTTCCTACCGTTTAGATATCCTTCCCTATCATCAATAACGGCGATAATAGCATCAGCAGTTGGAATGTTCATCT
This sequence comes from Anaplasma bovis, assembly GCF_036903315.1. Classification (NCBI taxonomy): domain Bacteria; kingdom Pseudomonadati; phylum Pseudomonadota; class Alphaproteobacteria; order Rickettsiales; family Anaplasmataceae; genus Anaplasma; species Anaplasma bovis. The sequence goes on from NZ_JAWLNY010000009.1 coordinate 26,494, forward strand.
TAGAAGATTGGGAAACATCCCTAGTGTTTATAGCTATAGCAGCGATAGTAGTGGTAAAACATAAGACAAACATAAGAAGATTGGTAAAAAGGGAAGAACACGGGCTTTAATCATCTATAATTTAACAAACTTCTCCTGTTATATAGATGACAAAGTGCGGTAGCTATGGCATCCGAAGCATGATCGCTAAGGAGGCTGGAGTTCATACCGAATGTATGCTTAACAACGAAAGACACTTGCTCCTTTGATGCCTTACCATTGCCAAAAACAAGCTTTTTAATGGTGGTAGCTGAATATTCATGAATTTCAATTTGCTTCGACATAAGAGAAATAACTGTGGATGCTCTAGCATAACATAAATACATGGAAGATTTTGGGTTTGAATTAACAAAAACCTTTTCTATAGCTGCCTCCTTTACGTCATACATATCTAAAATTGAACACAAGGAACTGAAAATCATGTACAACTTTTCGTTTAAGGATTTGCACGAAATAGCGTT
>NZ_JAWLNY010000010.1:0-24765 GCF_036903315.1 Anaplasma bovis
GAGACACTGATGGATTTGCCAAAGTGCTTGTATGCCCATCATCTGGTGAGTTGTTAGGAGCTCATATTATTGGAAGCGGGGTGACGGAAATGATAGCTTCTTACTCCGTATCTATGCAACTTGAAGCCCTGGATTTAGACGTAGCAGCTTCCGTATTTCCACACCCTACTATTTCTGAAATTATACACGAGGCTACACTGTCTGCCCTTGGAAAAGCTGCACACTGAATTGGCTGTACTTAAGCTTTAGTTGTTGGAAAACCTCTAGCAGTTAGAGACACTGATGGATTTGCCAAAGTGCTTGTATGCCCATCATCTGGTGAGTTGTTAGGAGCTCATATACTGGATGAGCAGGTTTTCCATGTCTGGCCCACAAGGCAAGTCATGAAGCTGTGATATGTGTGGAAAACATAGCAAAATCTGAGGGCCTCATACAAGAAGCAGCGCCTGCCTTGGCGAAGAAAAATGTACCTAGCTGCATATATTCAATACCACAAATTGCGAGCATAGGTCTCACAGAACAAGCAGCAAAAGCACAAGGTATTGACTTTAAGGTAGGGATCGCAGGAGCATCTGCCAATGGAAAAGCTCTAGCAGTTGGAGACACTGATGGATTTGCCAAAGTGCTTGTATGCCCATCATCCGGTGAGTTGTTGGGAGCTCATATTATTGGAAGCGGGGTGACAGAAATGATAGCTTCTTACTCTGTATCTATGCAACTTGAAGCCTTGGATTTAGGACGTAGCAGCTTCCGTATTTCCACACCCTACTATCTCTGAAATTATACACGAGGCTATCTTGCGACCTGAGGAATTAGCTATTCATCATTTCGAAAAAGTCGTTATTATCCTTTGCTATGCTGAGCTTATCTCTGAGAAATTCCATAGCCTCAACAGGCCCCATAGCAGACAACAGCCTTCTAAGCAGCCATACTTTCTTGAGCAGCGCTCCCTCTATGAGCATGTCCTCTTTCCTAGTTCCAGACTTGGAGATATCTATTGCAGGATATATTCTCTTGTCGGCTATCTTCCTGTCTAAGATTATTTCACAGTTTCCTGTACCCTTAAACTCTTCGAAGATAACTTCATCCATCTTGGAGCCGGTCTCTATTAAAGCTGTGGCTATTATTGTCAAGGACCCACCATTTTCTATGTTCCTTGCCGCACCAAAAAACCTCTTTGGTCTTTGTAGAGCATTTGAGTCCACCCCTCCAGTCAAAACTTTACCTGACGAAGGCATAACTTCATTATATGCACGTGCAAGCCTAGTGATAGAATCCAACAGAATTACTACCTCTTTCTTGTGCTCTACCATTCTCTTAGCTCTTTCTATCACTATCTCAGCAAGCTGCACATGTCTGTACGCAGGCTCATCAAATGTAGAGCTCACAACCTCTCCCTTAACAGATCTCAACATATCTGTTACTTCTTCGGGCCTTTCCCCTATGAGGAGAACTATCAATTCCATGTTGGGGTGGTTAACCGCTATTGAGTGTGCTATTTGTTGCAGCAACACCGTCTTTCCAACTCTCGGAGGTGCAACTATTAGCGCCCTTTGTCCTTTACCTAGCGGAGCTATAATGTCTATAGCTCTCATGCTGATTCCTTTTTTCTCGTTACCGAACTCCTCAGCACATTCCAGTAATATCCTTTCTTCGGGGTACAAAGGTATCAAATCGTCAAAATGCACATACCTCTGCAGCTTACCTATCTCTGCATAATTTATGCTGTACGCTTTAACCAGCGTGAAATATCTCTCTTTGTCGCCGGGTGCCCTTATTTCTCCACTTACTATGTCACCAGTTCTCAGGTTAAATTTCTTTATCTGTCCCGCAGATATGTATATGTCATCGCTACTAGCAGCGTAGTTAGCTTCAGCAGATCTCAAAAAGCCAAAGCCGTCCGGAAGGGTCTCAACTACTCCTCCCCCTATTGCTATTCCTCCTTCGCTGATCACTCTTTTCATGAGCTGGAATATTATTTCCTGCTTCAGCATTCTCCCACTACTTGCAACTCCCAATCCTTCCGCTATGGCAAGTAGCTCACCTGTACTCTTCTTCTTCAGCTCGCACAGGTTTAGTACCTTCCCCTCTTCCACTCGTTCACTAGGAGACGCACTTTTCTTAACCATCGACTCTTCTTTTTCCATGACACCTTCTGACATAAAACTTTTTTCCCAAACTTAACAAGCAAAAATCAACAACACATACACGCACTGCGAGCCAAATACGACCGCATTTCAGCAAAATTCACAATCACAAACCACAGTTGTCCTCCCTCCTATTGCACAGGACAACATTCCTTAGTCAGGACACACACAACCAATATTTCATATAAGAACAGCCACATCTCACTAGAAGAAATCTTCGGACGAAGCACGAGCGTGGAATCTATACCATAACTTCTTCCCATACAAGCACATTTTTATGCTGAATTACGCAAGAGGACAGCACAACCAATACTACCATTGAGGTACGTAGCGTACATCTTATGCACTCTAGCATAGGTCATGAACACCTCCCACGCACTGTAGCATATCATGCGTAGTCTTTGTACACCAATTATTTTTAATTTACTGTAAATAACTCACGCTCACACAAAGAGCTGCCTGCGTTTCAAAAAAATTTAAGAATAAGGAATTAATTGGAGATACATTATAACACAAATCTGCTATTTATTGTAGAATAAGGCGTTTTTGCTTTCTGCTGTTGGGTAAGCAAGGTTTGCAACAACATCCGCTGATGTTGTAATGGCTAGCGAAAGGAGTATTTTATGGAGCATACGGATAATACCAAAATGTACGGCACAACCATACTGTGTATACGTCGCGGAAGTAGCGTTGTGGTTGCGGGAGACGGACAAGTATCCCTTGGTAGCACTATAATGAAGACTTCTGCAAGGAAAGTGAAGCGTTTGGCCGGAGACACTGTAATAACCGGGTTTGCTGGAGCAACTGCAGATGCATTTACCTTATTCGAGAGACTTGAAGGTAAGCTTGAAAAACACCCCGGACAACTGATGCGTGCATGCGTAGAACTTGCTAAAGATTGGCGCCAAGACAAATACTTGAGAAGGCTTGAGGCAATGATGATAGTTGCCGATAAATCTGTGTCGCTGATAATCTCGGGTAGCGGTGACGTTCTAGAACCAGAAAACGGGATAGCTGCTATCGGCTCAGGTGGAAGCTATGCTTTGGCAGCTGCAAGGGCATTATGTGAGGTGCAGGACGGGATGTCTGTAGACATGAGTCTTGAGTACATCGTGACAAAGTCTATGGAAATAGCTGCAGAAATCTGCGTATACACTAACAATAACATTATCATGGAAAAAATAGAGGGTTAGAAGTATGTATTCAAAAAAATTGAATGCGTTTCCTTGTGCACAGACTGAGGGTGGCGACGCTTCTACCGGCAATAATTTCGTAGTCACGAAAGACGGTGAGACAATTTTACCAGACGAAACCTCAGGTTGCGTAGCGGACCGCTACCCTGCGTATGACTATGCAGACGATGAAGACGAGGCACAAGAAACATGTAATCTTTCCCCAAAGCAGATAAAGAAGGAGCTGGATAGATTCATCGTAGGACAGGACAATGCAAAGCGTGCTGTAGCAAATGCTCTAAGGAGTAGATGGCGTCGCAGCATGGTTTCGTTGCCATTGAGGGACGAAATAATTCCAAAGAACATCCTCATGATAGGGCATACGGGTGTTGGTAAGACGGAGATTGCGCGTCGTCTTGCAAAACTAGCACAGGCTCCGTTCATAAAGGTTGAAGCAACCAAATTTACTGAGATAGGCTACGTGGGCCGCGATGTGGACTCAATTATACGGGATCTCGTCGATAGGGCTATACTGTTAGTAAAAGAAAAGCACAAGAAACTCGTCGCGAAACAGGCCAGGAGAATGTCTGAGGAAATCATACTCGATTGTCTTGTAGGCGCGGATGCAAGTCTGGAGACAAGGGAAGCTTTTCGTGCGCGTCTAAGGGATGGAGAATTTGAAAACTCTGAAATATCTATAAGCGTGAAGGAAAGTCCAAAGGCTGTTCAGTCTTCTTTTGATGTGCCTGGTGTACCTGGGGGGCAGGTTGGCATAATGAACATAAACGAGATAGTCCAAAAGATGCTGGGGGGAGGAAATAGGCAGTCGAAAACTGTAAAGACTACCGTAAAGGATGCCCGCGAGCTTCTACTAGATGAGGAAACTGAGAAACTCATAGATGAGGACAAAATAGTAAAGGAAGCGCTGTACCTTGCGAGCAATGAAGGAATTGTATTCTTGGATGAGATAGACAAAATAGCTGCGCGCACTGAAGTGCGAGGAGAAGTCAACAGGGAAGGAGTTCAGAGAGATTTACTGCCTCTGCTTGAGGGAACTAGTGTAACCACAAAATACGGTACCGTGACCACGGATCATATTTTATTTATAGCATCTGGTGCATTTCACCTTGCGAAGCCATCTGATTTATTGCCAGAACTGCAGGGACGGTTACCTATAAGGGTTGAGCTTCAGCCTCTGAGCAACGATGATCTGGTTAGAATATTGACTGAACCTGAAGCTAATCTCCTTAGGCAGTACCGTGCTCTTATGGAAACTGAAGGGGTAACAGTGGAATTCACTCCTGATGGAATATCCGCGATTGCGGACATAGCATCTACTGTTAACAGAGAGGTTGAAAACATAGGTGCTAGAAGGCTTCACACCATTCTTGAGAAGCTTTTGGAAGACATTAGCTACGAAGCTTCCGACAATAAGGGTATGGTGTACGTAATAGATGAGAAGCACGTAAAAGAGAAGCTGGACGGCATTTCAAAGCAGCTGGATTTATCGAAGTTTATACTGTAGCCATGTTGAATCAGTCAGACGTAGATGCCATATTCTCTTCTGTGGCGTCTAAGTACGACATAATGAATGACGTGATGAGTTTAGGTTTGCATAGATTGTGGAAAAAGCAGCTATGTAGCAGAATTGTTAAGGATCGCGCTGGTTGCCGTTTAGTGGACGTTGCAGGAGGGACTGGAGACATAGCACTTGCGGCATTGAAGAGAAACAGGAATTTAGACATAGTGGTTTGTGACATAAATCCTGATGTGCTGAAGATAGGTAGAAAGAAGGCTATAGATTCGGGCAATATTCTAGAGTGGGTGTGTGCATCTGCAGAGCAGCTCCCATTTCCCAGCAATTACTTCGATTACTATACTATAGCCTTTGGCATACGGAATGTGCCAGACAGACGGTCAGCTCTGAGTGAGGCTTATAGGGTGTTAAAGCCTCATGGCAATCTTTTGTGCCTTGAATTTTCTCCATTGCCCAACAAGAACGTATTTAGCAGTTTGTACGATTTGTATTCTTTTTTCGTGATACCAAAAATTGGCGATCTTATCACTAAAAACAAGCACGCTTATTTTTACCTAGTGAACAGCATAAGAGCATTCCCTAGTCCAGAGAAGTTTGCCGAAGAGCTATCAGATGCTGGATTCTGGGGGGTTGCACATACGAGCATGTGCAACGGCATAGTATCTCTACATAGTGGCTGGAAATGCGATACACTATGTGAATAGAGACTTTAAATCTCTTGCTCCAACTTTGAAAAAATTGGAGTAGGTTTCTGCACTTTTACCCCTCCTTTATTGGGATTTGAAAAACTTGAAAACTCTCTATCTTCAGCAGGAAGTGATATCTGGGTCAAAATTTCCGACGCAGCTTCGGGAACAAACGGTTGCATAAGTATCCCTATGCATCTTATATACTCAAGCAATTTGAAAACTACTACTTCTGCCAGAGGCCTATTTTCTTTGAAAATTTTCCATGGAGCTTTCTTTGCTATATACTCATTTGCTTCTGCAGATAGCTTTATCACATATTTCAGTGCCTCAAAGATCCTATAACCCTTCATATAGGACATGTATGCATCTAGGATTAGGTCGTATTGCAGAGCATCTTCACGCACTTCAAGAAAATTCTCTGCATACACCTCGGGTATTGCACCTGAACATTCTCTGTGTACCAGTGTCAAGGTGCGATGCACCAAGTTACCTATGTTGTTCGACAGATCGCAGTTTATACGTTCCACGAGGCGACTTTTGCTGAAGCTTAAATCGTTGCCTATGGGAGCTTCGCTCAATAAAAAATACCTAATGTTTTCCAATCCATAATCATCTATCAATTTCTTGGGGTCTATTGTATTTCCCAGCGACTTCGATATTTTTTGACCTTCATTCAGCCACCATCCGTGCACTACTAACTTTTTTGGCAATGGCAAATCTGCGGCCATCAGAATTGCAGGCCAGTACACCGCATGAAATCTAAGTATGTCTTTCCCAATAACGTGAGCATTCATAGAGTGCTCACTGCACCAAAAGTCCTTGTACTCTTCGTGCTCTTCATCTGGAAATCCAGTGGAAGCAATGTAGTTGGAAAGCGCATCAACCCAAACATAAATCAAATGGTCAGGATCTCCGGGAACTTCAACTCCCCATGATAGGTGTTTTTTTGATCTAGAAACTGACAAATCTTTGAGTCCGGATTCCACGAAGCTAATTACTTCATTGTATTTTCCTTGTGGAACAACAAAATCAGGGTTTTTCCTATAGAATTCGAGAAGTTTGTCTTGTAGCTCGGATAACTTTAGAAAATAGCATGGTTCTTCTATTAGCTCTACATCCGCTCCTGTAGGTGCTTTACCATTTATAAGATCGCGTTCCTGGTAAAAGGCCTCATCCCTGACAGAGTAAAACCCCACGTAGCGCCCGAAGTATATTTTGTCATTGTTTTGTAGGCGTTCCCATAGTGCAACTGCAGCCTTTTTATTACGTTCTTCCGTGGTACGAATAAAATCACTGCAACAAAACTTTGCTTTCTTGATCAGATCAACAAACAAACTGCTCACTCTATCTGCAAAAACTTTAACCGGTTCCCCACATCTACGAGCTGTTTCTTCAACTTTTTGACCATGTTCGTCGGTTCCGGTTGTAAATTTCACACGGTACCCGTCAAGCTTCATGAACCTGGCTATAACATCAGAAATCAGGGTAGTGTAAAAATGCCCTATGTGAGGAGCATCGTTTATGTAGTACGTGGGAGTTGTAACATAAAAGGACTTTCTCTTCCCGAATTCCACGTCATTCTCCAAATCCTAGCACCTCATTGTATTGTATAGAAACACTAAATCTATAACAAGTTCCACATAGGCATTCAAAGCCTGTTTGAAAGTATGCTTGTGATGCCTTAGATTTGACTGCTTATAGGTAGTGAAATTCGTATTTTGCCAAAAGTAAATACAAGCTACAGCCCTAAAACGAGCCCGTACCCTGCTGTTTCGCATCATTAACGTTGGTATACGTTTGCCGGTGTAAGAAAACAAAAAACTTGCATTTTTACAACCAAAATGTATCATCCCTAAGGCTGTTTTGGTGCAGTGTTTTTCATTTATATCTTCTTTTTCTTTATGCTTTGTGCTCTTCTCGTGGGTGTGTCACTGTACTTCTTTGGGTTAGGTGCGTGGCTTCCTGAGATGCAAGTTACGGTGGAGACTCTCAGACCATGGCAGATGGGGTTTCAAAGACCTGTTACTGAAATTATGGAGGAGATAGTCAAGTCTCACAACTATGTGATGGTGATCATGTCGGTGATAGCCATCATAGTCTTCTTGCTGATGGCATACGTGGTGGTGAGATTTCGTAGAAGAGCTGGCGATCCAGTAAAGTTCAGTACGCACTCACACAATGTACTGTTAGAAGTGCTATGGACGATAATTCCGCTGCTAATTGTTGGGTTTCTCACAGTAAGTAATGTTAAGCTCATAAAGCTACAGCAGCGAATTCCTGAAGCTGACTTGGTAGTGAAGGCTATAGGATATCAGTGGTACTGGTCATATGAGTATCCGGAACACGGCGTAAAATTCGACAGTTACATGAAGCAGGATTCTGAGCTCGAAAAGGGAGAACTAAGGCTGCTAGAGGTAGATAACAGGGTTGTAATACCGACAGGGAAGGTAGTTCTGTTACAATCAATTGGTGGCGATGTAATCCATAGTTGGGCGGTTCCTGCGTTAGGAATAAAGGTTGATGCTGTCCCTGGTAGATTAAATGAGGTATGGTTCTCTGTTAAAAGCCCTGGTGTATACTATGGACAATGTTCTGAACTCTGTGGTAGACTTCATGGCTTCATGCCTATAGTAATAAAGGCGGTGACTCCTGAGCAGTTTGAGGAGTGGATGGAGGGGCAGAAGGCCTCACAGTAACGGTGAATGCGCTGCTTTTATTTGGGTATCGTTTGTTGGAGGCTGTATTATGAGCGGTGAGCATACACCTACCGGGTTTAGAAGATGGTTATTCTCTACTAACCACAAGGATATAGGGACAATGTACATCATCTTTTCCGTTATAGGTGGAGTTCTGGGCGGGGCATTGTCCTTGGTTTTGCGTGCTCAATTGGCTCACATAGACGTATTGCATGGCAATTATCAGCTCTACAACGTGATTGTTACGGGCCATGCTCTCATCATGGTGTTTTTCATGATAATGCCTGCGTTGACTGGAGGATTTGGAAATTGGTTTGTTCCTCTTTTGATAGGAGCTCCAGACATGGCATTTCCTAGGTTAAATAACTTAAGCTTTTGGATGTTGGTCTCCTCGCTTGCACTTCTTCTGTGTGCCGTTCTGATAGGAGATGGTCCGGGAACGGGTTGGACATTATATCCTCCTCTTTCCTACATAGGTTCTCATCCAGATGCGTCTGTAGATATGGCTATACTCGCTCTTCACGTTGCGGGTATTTCATCCATAGTGGGGTCTATAAATTTTATAGTTACCATTTTGAACATGCGTGCTCCCGGTATGACTTTGATGAAGATGCCCCTATTTGTTTGGACTATACTTCTCACTTCATTCATGTTGGTTGTATCATTGCCAGTACTAGCTGGTGCAATAACCATGCTGCTCACGGATCGCAATTTTGGGACGGGGTTTTTCAACCCTTCTGGAGGTGGAGATCCCATATTATTTCAGCACTTGTTCTGGTTTTTTGGGCATCCTGAGGTATACGTAATAATATTCCCGGCTTTTGGTATAGTAAGCCAGATAGTTTCCACATTCTCGCACAAGGCGGTTTTTGGTTACCTAGGCATGGTGTTTGCCCTAGTTGGAATTTCCACAGTTGGGCTTGTAGTATGGGCTCACCATATGTTTACTACAGGAATTAGTGCCGAGTTAGTGATCTACTACAGCGTTACAACTATGCTGATAGGAGTTCTGACGGGAGTTAAGATTTTCAGTTGGATTGCCACTATGTGGGGCGGTCAGATAGAATTCAAAACCCCTATGCTGTTTGCTATAGGGTTCATACTAATATTTACTATAGGGGGGCTTACAGGGGTTATTGTGTCGCACGGAGGTATTGATAGAGTGCTGCATGATACCTACTATGTCGTAGCTCACTTTCACTACGTGATGTCGATAGCTGCGCTATTTGCCGCTTATGGTGGCTTTTACTATTGGATAGGCAAAATATCGGGGAAGCAGTATCCTGAGCTTTTGGGTAAAATACATTTCTGGTTAACTTTTGTATCGACAAACGTGACATTTTTCCCGCAACATTTCTTAGGGCTTGCAGGTATGCCGAGAAGGATTCCAGATTACCCAGATGCCTTCATACCCTGGAATTACATATCGTCTGTAGGGGCGGTTCTGTCGTTTATATCTGTGATATTTTTCATATATATTGCAGTGTACACCTTAGTTAAGGGGAAAAAGGCTGAGGCTAACCCGTGGGGTGGAGACACTCTAGAATGGACAGTTCCTTCTCCCGCTCCTTTCCATACTTTTGAGGAAATTCCAAACTTGTACGGAACAAAGGATTAAAAATGACACGTGGCCTCACTTTATCTGGTAGCGGACACGGCCACTGCCGCGTTTTTTCTTCTGTTGGCGATTATTGGCAGCTATTGAAGCCCAGGGTGATGTATTTGGTGGTTTTTACTGCCATCGCTGGAGTATTTATAGCTCCAGGTGTCCTGCACCCCTTCATAGCTCTAGTATCCGTGTTATGTGTGGCTATGGGTTCTGGGGGAGCAGCAGCATTAAACATGTGGTACGATAGTGACATAGACGCCATCATGCAGCGCACAAAGGAACGTCCTGTACCTGCGGGGCGGATTTCTAGAGAGCAAGCACTAGAGTGTGGCATTACCTTGTCTTTGCTGTCAGTATTCTTAATGGCAATCGTCGTTAATTACACGTCTGCCTTCCTCCTGTTGGTGAGCATACTCTTCTATGTAATCGTGTATACTGTGATTCTAAAAAGGCGAACATCCCAAAACATAGTAATAGGGGGCGCGGCTGGCGCATTTCCACCCCTGATAGGGTGGACGTCCGTTACGGGGGACATGCCTTCATTAGAGAGCTTTATCTTGTTTGCCATAGTGTTTCTCTGGACTCCACCACACTTTTGGGCGCTGTCGATTCCGGGTTGCCAGGAGTACAAGGCAGCTGGAATACCAATGCTGCCAGTTCTATCTATTCGCAGAACTCAGACTCATATACTGGGGTATAGCATCATTTTGTCCATAGTATCTCTACTTCCCGCGTTATTTTCCAGAGAACCTCTACTATACGGCATTTCTGTTGTAAGTTTAAATTTGGTATTTCTTACACGTGCTCTGGCGGTGTACAGAGAGCCGCAACCTTCAAAGAGCACATGCATGGAACTCTTCAGCTACTCCATATACTATCTGTTTCTGACTTTCTCTATCGTTATTATTACGTCTTAGTTTTCTTTGTACCTTTGGCTATGCAGCGCATGCCTTTTTCGTACCAGGATTTTCCTGATTCACCCAAAGCTGCTAACTTGAGCAAGGCGGCATTTGCAGCAGCATTATCACCTAAGGCCATGTATGATTCCACTAGCCTATACAGGCTTTCAGCAAAGTATTTTGAATCAGGATACTGTTCAACAAGTAGATTAAATCTCCCGATGGCTGCCGTATGCACGCCACGTCTCATGTAAAACTTTGCTATCAAAAACTCTTTCGCGGCCATGTGCATTTTTATTTCTTGCAACATGTATGACACCGCCCCCACATATCTGGACTCAGGGAACATCCTTACGAATTCAGTGGCAAGTTCCTTAGCTTCAAGCACGCTCGTGTGGTCAAGCCCCAAATCAAGTATGCTCATATACTTGGACGCCATTCTAAGGTAGTACGCGTAGGTTACGATCTTACTATTGGGATACACCGCAATATATCCATCAGCAAGATTATACGCCGCATCATAGTCGCCAAGTTCGTAATGCGCTACGGCAGACATAAGACTGCTCTCCACGGCTACACTGGAAAACGGATACAGCGCCTCTATCTTATCAAAGAGAGCAATGGCCTCCTTGTACTTCTTCTTGTAATACTTTGTGATCGCACTATTGTAGAGAATGCGCATGTTGTATCTGGCACTCGCTAGATCGTGAGCATTACTACCGTAACTTACGACAGGAGCCGATGCAGCCATTAGACAAAAAACCGCAGTTCCCGCAAAGACTTTCGATAGAAATCTCATAGATAAATCCAGCCCCCAGAACTGCCCAGGGCATTGTACAAACAAGTATACGTAGGAGCAAGTTTAAAATTGAGTTTTGCACCCAAATATGCGATGAAACCCGTTGACAAGTAGCGCATTTATGGTACGTTACCTCGAGCTATAGTTTAAACCCCTCTGGAGGACAGGATGAATGTTCTTGTTATTGGTTCTGGTGGCAGGGAACATGCGTTGCTCACTTATCTGAGTCGTTCTCCTATGCTTAGACGTCTCTTTGTAGCTCCTGGCAGCGAGGCGATGTCTGAGTTAGCAACAGTAATAGACGTCGATATTGGAGACTTTTTAGAAGTCGTTCAGCTGTGCAAGCGTGAGAAGATAGACCTGGTGATTGTGGGTCCTGAGCTTCCATTGATTGAGGGTTTATCTGATGCACTCACTGACGAGGGCATCTTTGTCTTTGGGCCATCTAGGGCTGCATCCAGGCTAGAGGCGTCAAAGGGTTTCACAAAAGAATTGTGTACCAGATACAACATACCTACTGCTAAGTACGGATATTTTGTTGACATAAATTCAGCCAAGCAGTTCGTCAAGAGAAGTAAGCTTCCGATAGTTATTAAGGCGGACGGCCCATCGAAAGGGAAGGGTGTTGTTATATGTCGTGACTTGGAAGAGGCGTATGACACGCTGGAGAACATGCTTGTGCTTGGAAAGTATGGCAAGTCCGGTGAGGCGGTGGTCATAGAGGAGTTCCTAGAAGGGAAGGAGGTGAGCTTTTTAACTCTCATCGATGGCACCAATCCGGTAGTGTTGGGCGCGGTGCAAGATTACAAGAGAGCTTACGACTCGGACAAGGGGCCAAATACTGGTGGAATGGGTGCTTATTCGACGCCTGGGTTGATATCAGTAAACATGGAACATCTTATAGTTCAAAGAATAGTATACCCCACCATAAAGGCCATGTTTAACATCGGCATTCAGTTTAGGGGTTTGTTATTCGCTGGAATCATGATTAAAAAGAACGAACCAAAGCTGCTCGAGTACAATGTCAGATTTGGGGATCCTGAAACTCAGGCCATACTGCCTAGGTTGGACTCTGATCTGCTGAGGCTTATATGTTTGACTGCTAAAGGGCGCCTTGGTAGTGAAGTGGTAGAGTTGAACAACAAATCTACGGTGTGCGTCGTTGTTGCTAGCAAGGGTTACCCTGGCCAGCATGAAGTTGGTTCTGTGATCAATGGGTTGGATGACATCGCAAAGTGTCCTGATGTTCAAGTGTTTCACGCAGGCACTAGACGCTCTGAAGGTAAGTGGGTTTCTAATGGGGGCAGGGTTTTGGATGTGGTTGCCACAGCTGATACTCTTGCTGCTGCAAAACATCAGGCTTACGCGGCTCTTGATTTACTGGATTGGCCAGAGGGCAGGTACCGGTACGACATCGGTGCGTGTGAGAATTAGTGGTTTCCTTGATTGACAGTTTTCCTGTGCTCTGCTAGAGTACCTGGGGCGTTTTGTATATAGTAGTTTTTTATGTTCTTTGGTTCTTCTGCGGCTGCGGCTTCTAGTGCATCGACGGCTCCTGGTATTGGTGCATCTGTGGCTGGTTTTGTTCCTCTCATTCTTATATTCTGTGTTTTTTATTTCTTAGTTATACGGCCTCAGCAAAAAAAGTTGAAGGAACACAGTAAGCTACTCGATAGCTTGAAAAAAGGCGACAAAGTTATAGCAGCAGGTGGAATTCTCGGGACTGTGACAAAGGTCGACAACTCCTCTGGGTACTTACACGTCGAAGTGTGTAGTAATACGGAGATAAAGGTGTTGAAGTCTTCTGTTTCTGACGTTTTAAATGGTAAAGGTAGTAGCAAAACAGCTGCTACATCTACGGCAGTTGGAACAGAGCAGCAAGCTCAGAAGAAAGCTTAGTCTGTTGTAGTTTGCTGTTGGAAAGCGGCACAACTCTTTACCGGGTCATGATGAGAAGCTGCTTCTTCTAGAGTGTGAGTAGTCACTTTCGGCAAAATGAGGACCCTTTACACATCATCTTGTAGAGAGACAGGCTGTGTGGTGTAAAATTTTCCTCGAAGAGTTTTTCCTGTGCTACTAAAGTTCTCATTTCCACTATGAACTGAAGCACAAGTAATGAGGAGTTATCTCTTAAATTATGATACCCAACACTCTACCCACACAGTAAGATGTAACGCGGTATCATCTGGCATAAAGGACGGGGAGCAGTGTTCCTACAGTGATGATACATAATATCCCTCGTCCGTTCAGGAAGGTATCGAACTCTTCAAGGTAGCATCTGCCGAATGATGTGAGACCCAACTCCGCAAGAAGATTCAGTGAAATGTAGGTAGAAACTCCTCTTCTCAGGTCCCACGTGTTTTCCTGTACTTGCCCCTCAAGTCTTCTCATGGACCGAGATACAAGTAATGAGTAGTTGTCTGTTTAAATTATGATGCCCCCTATCCTCTGTGGAGCTGTATGCTGCATGGAATTCTTGAGTTCATGATTAAAATGGAGCATGCCTGATAATGAGACCCAACACTATACCTATCCACGTAGAAAGATGCATGAAATGTACAACCCTTTCAAGGAGTTACAGGGGATTTTTCCTTGCTACTCCTGCCTCTCAAAGTTTCCATTTCCATTATGAACTGAGACAAGCCGCGAGGAAGCGTCTCTGCCTACTATGATACCTACCTCAATCCATATGGGAAGATCACTATCGCTATGCATTACCCTACTTGAAGCTTACCCCAGTTCCTTGCTTCGGTATTCTTTTTTTTTTCATAGGTTCTCATTAAAGAATCATTATGCAAGGTTGGAGAGGCCTATCCTCTGTTGGACTGCGTTGTAAGAACTCTTGAAAGTTACGGAGCTACTAGGGGAGCGTCTCTGCCTATTATGATATATACTCCAATCCATATGGGAAGATCATCAGGCATGAACTAACTGGGAGTTTTCACGTTCCTTGCTCCGGTAATTCTTTTCTCATAGGTCCTCATTTACATCATTAGGGCGCACTGTGAGTGAAGAAATCCTGAGATCTAGGGTAGTTATCTTCGCAGAAAGAACGATAAATGAGGAATTGTCTACCTGTGATGGCCCTGTTCTATATGGGATTATGCCGCAAGGTATAGTAGAGTTATGAAAGAGCACCCTCCTAATGATGATATCAAATAACGCTATCAGTGCTGAAAGTTCAGTAAAATGTAAAAGGCTCTTCTTTCAAGAAAGATCCCACGGGATTTCCTGCGCTTACTCCGACCTCCTAGGTCCTCATTGGCATTATTAAGTGAAGTCCGTGATGCTCTCCGTCCTTTATTAGTACTGCAGAGTCACAAGTGCTAAAAACAATGCTGCACGCACCTTTTATGCACCCTAAAACTTCCATGAGGTATCTTGCATTTAGCCCTATGGTGATATCACTTCCCTCATAATCGATAGATAACTCCTCTGTAGCATCGCCCTGCTCGCTGGAAGCCGAGCTTAAAGTAAGCTTCCCACTGCTAAAAGACAGCTTTATAGCCTTTACCTTATCGAAAACCACAACGGAAACCCTGTCAACAGCCCCTAATAGCACACTCGTGTCCATGGACACACAGTTAACACTTTCGTCATTGGGAATTACGGAGTTGTAGTCTGGAAAAAGACCATCCACAACCCTGGAAATCATGAAATATCCCCTGTACCTGAAGCATATTTTACTGCTAGACAGCCCGACTCTTACCACGCTGGAAGAAGCATCCCCTCCCCCAACACTGCTGCCACTACCTATAACCTTCAGGATTTCGTTAACGGTCTTACGCGGTATTATAACACCCACAGATGAATCTAACCCCTCTGGCTTATCTACTCTTGCCAGCGACAACCTATGACCATCCGTAGCAACACACGACAATGTCGCATCATCAATATGAAGATATACACCCCTAAGATTGTAGCGACTTTCCTCAACAGACATGGAAAACTTGGTCTTATTAAGCAGATCTGCAAGACACGATGCTTGTATGTCAAAAGTGTGATCTAAGTCTCCTGCCTCGATAGTAGGGAATTTCCCCGCTTCAATAACATGCAAAAAGAACCTAGCACCACCACAGGTAATGAGCAGTTTCCCGCCTTCCATCTTGAATCTTATGTCTGAGTCGCCAGAGAGCTTTCTGACTATATCGTATAACAGCTGTGCAGATGCTACAGCAACCCCCTCTGACAAGATGTTGGCATTAACACGCGCTTCTATAGAGACATCCAAGTCGGTAGATGTAAGCTCTACAACATTATTCTTAGCCTCCATCCTGACACAAGAGAGCACCGCTATATTGTTGCGCCTCTCTATAACGCCACTTACATAACCCAGAGACTGTAGAAGATCATCCCGACTTATACTGAAATCAAGCCCTTCGTGCACCACACAACCCATACGTACCAGTCTACAACGTGTAGGATTCTACGCACAATACGCAGCACATGTCAACAAGACCCCTACCATTGCGATTACACTTGATGGCTAAATATATCGACTCCGTCCCATCCTAACAGATCAAGTTCAGCCCTTACTGGTATAAATTTGAAACAAGATTCTGCTAGATCCTGCTTTTCTTCGCGCTCTAGCATCATATCCAATTTTTTCTTTATGGAGTGCAGATATATCACATCCGTGGCCGCATAACTAAGCTGTTCTGCAGTCAAAACCTCCCTGCCCCAATCAGAAGACTGCTGGGCCTTATTTATCTTCACACCAAGTAATTCATAACACAAATCTTTCAATCCATGATGATTTGTGTACGTGCGCACCAGGCGCGATGCTATTTTTGTGCAATAGCAAGGAACCGCCCACATTCCAAAGCAGTGACGTATTGCTGCCACATCAAACCTAGCGAAATGGAATATCTTTACCACATCAGGCCCTGAAAGGACCTTCCTAAGATTCGGAGCAGCATAGCTGGAGCCGTTAAACTTCACTAAATGGGCATCGCCATTACCTGAAGACAGCTGCACTAAACATACCCTGTCTCTTCTGCAGACCAAACCCATAGTCTCCGTATCAACAGCAACCAAATTGCCCAGATCTAGACCATCAGGCAAATCACCATCGTGTACAAATACAGACACATGTTACCAAATGCTACTACATAGCAAGGACTCTATCATACGCCCGGAAAAATCACAACAAAGACTACGCTTCCTCTGCGTAATTTCTCCTCTCTACGCCTTCTTCACCCCACTCGTAACCTGATTCAGAGGGCTTGGCAGCTGTTTCTTCCTCCCTAACTTTAGCAGAGTCCCTAGCGCCAACAGAATTCCCCCCAGATGAAGCAGCAGAGTTTGTTTGGTCATCATCTTCACTAGGACACTCCTTCAATACGTATCCCCTACCCCAAACCGTCTCTATGTAATTCTTACCATTGTTAGCCATTTTCAGCTTTTTACGCAGCTTACACATGAAAACATCTATTATCTTGTCGTCTGAAGGCTCATCCAGCTCCCTATATAGATGAGATAAAAACATCTCTTTGGTAAGGACCGTGCCAATGCGCGAAGAAAGCAACTCTATCATTCCATATTCCTTCTTTGTCAAGTGGACGATGGAGCCATTGCACTCAACACACTTATGATCAAGGTTAATAGATATATTACCAACTCTTACTATGGACTCAGGGTGACCCCTTGTACGGCGCACTATAGCCTTTATCCTCGCAAGTAGCTCACTCTTGTGAAAAGGCTTAGTTATATAGTCATCAGCGCCGTAATATAGCCCCTTAACTTTGTGAGCAACAGACGAAATACACGACAGTATGAGCACAGGAACCTTTATGCCAGATTCCCTAAGTTTCACCAATATATCGTACCCATCCACTTTCCCAGGAAAATGTATATCCAGTATTACAACATCATAATCATCGTTTTGAGGAACTATGCTGCCATAACAATCCTGAGCAGACAGCATGGTCTCACAGAAGTGTCCTTCCGAAGAGAGTGAAGCCTCCACAGCTTTAGCACAAGCAACATCATCCTCTATCAACAATATGCGCATAAACCACCTCAAAAATCCCAACAAAAGTCCACGTCGTGCCCGCCGCCCCCAAAAAGCACATTCTACCTCACCACATTAACACACACATGGCCGCTATAATCAGCTCTGATAGCAAAAATGTATAACATATTTCAGGTACGTTGCACATACAACACATCAAGCACTGCCACTATGCCATTATAGTATTCACCAATACTTACTCAACACCCATGTAGGACGAAATAAGTATGAATTGAATGTGTATTAACGATATATTAATACACATTCTTCAATCTACAGCAGAACACCCACTTCACCAAAGAGCCCTGGCATACCATATCACACGACCCAGTATTTTTATGTCATCTACTGTGCACTCGTAAGAGGAATACTTTTTGTTGTCACATACAACATGCAACACTATATCGCCATTTTCTCTTACGTATTCCAGCCTTCTGATCAACATACCCATGGAATCCTTTATGACGAATACTCCCGCAGGGTGTGCAACCTTATCCGATATATCCACTAAGACAACATCCTGCCCTATCAAGGTAGGAGACATGCTATCTCCTCTAACGTCGTAGAAGCGTAAATTTTTTATGTTAAATGGTAGATTTTCGCCCGCATGAACGTAGAATTTTGAGTGCTTATTCTTGGTATCATGCTGGCTATCTTCATCCTCCTCCAGGTAGGATACCGCCGACATTCCACCATAAGCTACATCGCATAACCCATCATCATTGCCTACTAAGTACGCTAGAGGCACTTGTAACACCTCAGCTATGGCCATTAGCTTTTTGGACGTAGGATTACTAGATTTGCCACTTAAAATATCATATACAAACGATTTCCCAACAGAAGCCTTTTCAGCAAGCTCCCTAGCATTAATACCAATCCTGTCCATTTGAGACCTTATTCTGGCAACTATACTGCTGCACCCACCTCGATTCTCCATAAACTCGCCTTACAGTTAACATTATTACAGCTTGTACAATTTTCAGTACATAAACTCAAGTATTAATGTCCCAATTGCTAGACAATTTTATGATCGTGCAATAGCAAGTTAATAAATTTACTGGTATAGCATAAGGAAAAATTCTACCCTTACCATAAATAAGTAGTATGAATAGTGTTAATTTCGGATGTATAATACGGGGTATTTTCTATTTCATGCTTTTCAGATCCGTATTCAGGGGGCTAAAATCAAGACTCCCCATGGAATATGGAGCATCCACTAAATGCGGTGCGCGTCTCCTTAATTTTTCTTCTCATTGAACAGATTTATCGCCGATAGAACAAGCTGCTTTGCAACAGCAGCATCTTCCCAGCTGCCTATAGAAACAACCTTGCCCTTTTCTAAATCCTTATAAGAAGAAAAAAAGTGCTCCACAGACTCTACAAAAGACGTGGGCAAGTCTCTATAACTGCGTACTTCTTCGTAATACGGATCAATGCCCGCAGCAGGTACCGCAAGTATCTTAACATCTTCCCCAGCTTCATCACGCATCATCAAAACCCCTATGGGACGCGAAGAAATGATTGCGCCCGGCATCACAGGAAATCTAGTCAACACAAGCACATCAGCTGGGTCTCCATCTCCTGCAATAGTGCCTGGAATAAAACCATAGTTGCATGGATAATGCATAGAAGTGAGAAGAAATCTGTCGACCTTCAGAAAACCACTTCTCTTGTCCATCTCATATTTCACAGGAAGAGAGTTCTGACTTATCTCTATGAAAACATCAACCTCCTCAGGAGCATTCTCACCACAACCTAAAGAGTTAATACCCATCTCTCCCATAAGCAAAACCTAACGAACTGCCGGAGCAGATTCTAACCAAACTATCTCTTTGAAAACTGACACTTCTTACGTGCCTTATGCTGACCGTACTTCTTACGCTCTACCACTCTGGAGTCCCTAGTGAGAAGCCCAGCCTGACTAAGCAACTGCCTAAGCGAAGGATTGATATCTTTCAAGGCCTTACTGATACCATGCGCAACAGCTCCAGCCTGCCCAGAAAGTCCTCCTCCTGCTACCGTAGCTTTGACATCGTAACATCCCAAAACAGAAGCAACACCAAACGGATTCTGCACTCTCCTGCATAAAGAAGCCCTGCAAAAGTATTTGCTAAACTCAATACCGTTGACGGTTATAGTACCACCCCCTGCCTTGACCCATACCCTAGCTACAGAGGTTTTTCTCTTTCCGGTACCATAAGCACCCAACTTACCTACTTCACCCTTAGGCTTGCCAGACCCAGCAACAGCCGCGTCACTATCTATCATCCTCTCTCCTTCCATTCTTCCTGTTAAGAGCTCCAAAGTCAACAGCAACCGGCATCTGAGCTCCATGAGCATGCTCAGCCCCACCATAGACTTTCAGATTCCTGAAACGCTTTCTAGCTAGAACACCATCACCCAGCATCCTCCACACAGCGAGTTTCACTATATCGCTGGAGCACCCGGAACGAAATATATCATCAGGAGTTTTGCTCTTCAGACCACCGGGGTACCCAGTGTGCCTGTAATAAACCTTATCTTTTCGCTTACCACCGGTAAATCTAACCAGATCGGCATTTACCACTATGACATTGTCACCACAATCCATGTGAGGCGTATACTCAGGCTTGTGCTTACCTCTCAAGATGGACGAAATATAGGCAGCAAGCCTACCAACCACCATATCCTTGGCATCAATGAGAATCCAGCGTTTACTTATCTCACCAGCCTTTATAGAAAAAGTTCTCATTTGATACGGACCACAAATCACATGTACACGCTTTTGCACTCTACTATCATATCTAAAGCTTGTCAATTTAAACCAAATAGTAAGACAAGCTACATCAATATCCCCCTGCTATGAGCGCTACGCACAGTTACAAATTGCTCCGCAAACACAGGCAATTTTCGACGCGTTGTGCCTAATTATTTAACCCTTGCGCAGGCTGTTATTTTCCATATCATGAGCCAGGATATGATATTTGCTGGCGGTTGCAGATGCGACTTATTTTGCTTTCTTCACTTTTCTTAATATCGTTTGGGGCCCATGCTACGTCGCTAGATGAGGCACTGAGCAAAACTCTGAGCAACAATTCATCTATACGCGCCAGTATGTATAAAAATCTTAGCGGTAAACGTGAGATTGTTGGCACGGCAATAAGCGGCATACTTCCCCGAATCGATTATAGCTTCGTGATGACAGATACTGGGCACTTATCAGGGACAAAAAAGACTTCTCTTATAACGTTGACTCAACCTCTGTTTAACGGAACAGCAATGTTAAGTCTAGATAAAGCCAGATACGTACACAAAGTCCAGGATATCGACTTTGCTATTGCGCGGCAGAAAGTACTTCTAGATACAATAAAGGCCTATATGGGCGTGCTTAGCGCCACTGAAGTGGACAAGTTGAATGAGAAGAATGTTATCCTTATGAGAGAACATTTGACTGCAGCAGAAAAGCGTTTTGCTGTAGGAGAAATAACGAAGACCGAATTAGCTAAAGCCAAGGCAAAGTATGCTCAATCAAAGTCTGACGCGGTAAATGCGAGGAGTAAACTCAAGTCTGTGGTTACAGAATACACACGTCTTGTTGGGGAGTCACCTACCGATCTTGAGTATCCAAAACGCAAGTTACAAATTCCCACGTCCCTAGAAGAAGCTTTGGAAATGGCGATGCTAGACAATCTGACTATAAATATGTCGAAGAATATGTACCAAGCAGCAAAATGTGATGTGGCGCTGTCGGTAGCAAAGAAGCTTCCCTCTCTTACTGCTCAGGCGACAGAAACTTTTCTGGGAAAGGATGTGGGGCATGCTTCACACCATCTGAAAGTACAGCTTCAGCTGCCTATTTTTGAACACGGTGCTGGGTTTATAGGCATAGATCGTGCCTACAAGGCAAAGCAGCAGAGTTTCTTTTCCATGCATGAGACATATAAAACAGTGGAGGCCCTTGTAACAAATGCTTGGGAGGAACTTATAGCTTCAAAGTTTCTGCTTCAGTCAGTAAATGAAGCTGTTAAGTATACAGAAGTGGCCCTTGCTGCGATAACAAAGGAGTCCGAGTTAGACTTGAAGACAGCGCTGGACGTTTTGAATGTTGAACAGGAGCTTTTGAAGGCCAAAGTTAACCTCATAAATGCTCAGAACAATTTTATCATTAATCAGTACAGTTTGCTCGCTTTGATTGGGCAGTTTATGTAATGCCACATAGGTGCGTGAACGCGTAATCCGCAATGTCTCGCGCCTCGTACTATTTTGCACACAAAGCTAGGCTGATAGCTGACTTACAGCTGCCCCATGCTCTTCAGCATGCCTGTAGCAATTCCTTTGTATAAGTCGCACAGATCCTTGTCTAGCTCTTCAAAGTCTCTGCCTGTAAAGCTTCTGCATATCCTGGAGTCTATCTCAACTTCTCCTAACACTGGAAAACCCAAGGTAGCAGACAACTCTTTAACGCTACCCTTACCAAAAATATATTGCTTGTCTTTGGTCTGGGGATCAGAAAAATAACTCATATTCTCTACTACACCCAGCACTTTAACTCCAAGGTGCTTCAACATGTCACACGTTTTAGTTGCTTGTTCTATGGACAAGGAGTGCGGCGTGGATACAATCAAAGCTCCATTCACCACGAAGCTATTAATGAGACTAATGTGGATGTCCCCAGTACCCGGCGGAGTATCTATGAGCATGTAGTCTATATCAGACCACTTTGTCCCCAACATAAGCTTATTTATCGCTTTCGTTAGCATGGGGCCACGCCATATAACAGCTCTACCTGAGTCTGGAAGCAAATTGGCCATAGACAAGCTTTTCATGCCACAACGAGACTCAATTGGAATTATATTCCCTTCGTCGTCTACCTCTGCCATAACTTCGGTGCCTATGATACTTGGTATCGAGGGACCATAAATATCGGCATCTACGAGTGCTGTTTTGTATCCCATCTTACATAGCGCTAGCGCCACATTTGCAGAAACTGTAGATTTTCCCACTCCTCCTTTGCTGGAGACTACTACGATGATATTTTTCACACCTTTTATTTCTGTCTTATTTTGTACGGGATTACGCTTGCATACCAAAACAACGTTAATACTGGATATGTCGCTCATAACATCTTTGATGGCCTTTTCGCACAGAGTCTTAAAGTGTTGTTCCCACGCTTTGTCTCTGTATGTAAAAACCTTTAGGATGATACCTACATGACCCTTGTTTACGGTAACACGCAGCTCCCCGATGTCGGATATTTTTGTACGTGTTTCAGGATCAATAATATTACCTATAACCCTCAAAATCTCTTTCTCTCTATCCATAAATTGAAATATAAAATCACGTACACTCAGTAATGCTATCACAGTTATAGAAAACATGTTTACTTTTGTGGCACAGCAACTTATTATGCGAGCATGGTAATGCTCATCAGATTTGTCTTATGATAGTAGTCCCTGGAAGCACTTCCGAAGCCCTGGCTAGAGGTGTATCGAATCTGTCTGGTATTCCTGTCGTGGTGCCGTGCGTTTCTAGGTTTTCTGACGGCGAAATTAACGTTGAAATCCCTGCTAGTGAGCTTCATGGTTGCGGGTGTGTTGTACTTATGCAGTCTCTATGCGCGCCTTCTAGTGATAATATAATTGAGCTGGTTCTACTTGCAGACGCTGTAAGACGTATACTTCCCAGTGCGAGGGTCGTTGCCGTGATACCTTATATGGGCTATGCAAGGCAGGACAGGATTATGTATAGGGAAGATACGCAGGTATATGCATCAGCGCTCAGCGCCAAGGCCATCGCGCGCTTGCTAAGCACTTCATGTGTTGATGAGATCGTGACCGTGGACATACATTCAAGCCAAATCGCGGGATTTTTCGACGTTCCGTTCACCAGCATTTCTGCAAATAGCGTCATGGTGGCTAATATTGTGGGCAGTCATCTTTTGGAAAAGCTTGTTGTGGTAGCGCCGGATTACGGGGCTTTGAATAGAGTGAGGGCTTTCGTTCGTGATCTATCGAAGAAGTGCGGTGTAAACTCCATACAAGTAGCAATAATAGACAAATACAGGGAGAGTCCGGGTATCTCTGAAGTGGTGCACGTTGTTGGAAATGTTAGGGAGCGTCATTGTCTTATTTTGGATGACTTGATAGACTCTGGGGGCACTTTATGCAACGCCGCTGCAGCACTGAAGGCACGGGGAGCCATGAGCGTGCACGGATATGTTACACATGGCGTATTATCTGGAAGAGCTCCTGACACGATAAGTGCTTCTGAGCTCGATTCATTGGTGATTACGAACACAATACATAATACTGATATTGCCAATGAAAAGATAAAGGTAGTACCTATGGATACGCTTATAAGTGAGTATTTGCTTTCAAGCGCAGTATTGGGAGTAGCAAAAGATGTCGGAAAGCACAAACAATGAAAGTACTATTACGGTAACCCCTGAAGAGCTCTTGAGAGTTGCAAAGCTTGTGAAGGTCGAGATAGATGAAGCCAAGGTGGGTACTTACTGTAGTCAGCTTAGTGAAGTAATATCGTGGTTCGGAGTACTATCAGAGGTGGATACCACAAACATTGAGCCTATGAGGTATGGCTGGAGCACTTCTCAAAAGCACTTGCAGATGCGTGAGGACGTTGTCACCGAAGGAAACATCAAGGACGAAGTTCTTTCGTCGTCAGTCACATCCCATATGGGATGCTTTACTGTTCGAAGGGTCGTGTAATTTAATGGATTACAGAGTTTGGGCTGTGAGAGTCTGGATAGAGAAAGCCAAGGTGGATACTTACTGCAGTGAGCTCAGTGCCGTAATATCGTGGTTCGCGGAGTATTATCCGAGGTGGATACCACAGATATTGAGCCTATGAGATATAGCTGGAGCACTTCTTAAAAGCATTCGCAGATGCGTGAGGACGTTATCACCGAAGTAGACATAAAGAATGAAGTTCTGTCTTCGTCGGTCACTTCCCACATGGGATGCTTTACTGTTCGAAGAGTCGTATAACAACGTGCTACAGAGTTTGGGCTGTGAGTTATCTCTGACTGCAGGATTGAGGACGTCCATTTTCATTTCCAAGCATTCTCAGACACGTGGGAGCGTTGTCGCCGAAGGAAACATCAAGGACGAAGTTCTGTCTTCGTCAGTCATTTCCCATATGGGGTGCTTTACAGTTCGAAGAGTCGTATAACAACGTGCTACAGAGTTTGGGCTGTGAGTTATCTCTG
>NZ_JAWLNY010000011.1:0-24649 GCF_036903315.1 Anaplasma bovis
GCCCATGTTCGCTCCTTTTCCCCATCCTATTTCACATGCTCCAAAGCCATGTTAGAGTTCCTTTTTCCTAGGAGCTTCATTTTGTGCAGGGAGAATATGTGGGCTTTAAGCCCTGAGGCATTACCCCAGCTTTCTTTTACACTCATGCCAGCTTTTTTTTCTGCTACTTGCAACGCCTATTACTCGAGCTTTCTTTCACACGAGAAGAATATGTAGGGGCATGCTAGAAGGGGTACTCCCCTAGCCCCTGCCCTCTGCAAGCTTTCTTTTTCAGTAGATTTTCATGTTTTTCATGTCTCAAGCCATGTTGCTCCCTTTCCTGAACTCCATTTATAGAGATGGATTAGCTGCTTTTAATAGCTCATTACTGGGGACTCATTTCATACAGGTAGTTTTGCTGCTTCCCTGACCATTATTAGAGCTTCATTACACATTAAAAATGTGTGCAGCCTTGTGTTAGGATTTGTTGCTAGAAGGCTTTTTTGTTAGTGCTGCATTGATGAAGGGATCTAGATCTCCATCTAGTACCGATGTTATGTTTCCAGTTTCTTCCCCAGTTCTCAAATCCTTGACCATGCGATATGGATGCATAACGTAGGATCTTATCTGATTACCCCAGCCTATCTCACATTTGTTCCCGTGCTCCAAAGCCATGTTAGCTCCTTTTTCCTGAAGCTTCAGTTCATAGAGGCGGCTCTTTAGAAGACTGTAAGCTTCAGCTCGGTTTTGGTGTTGAGACCTGCTATTTTGGCACTGTACCACCATGCCCGAAGGAATATGCGTTATCCGTACTGCGCTCTCGGTCTTATTGACGTGCTGTCCTCCAGCACCAGAAGCCTTATATGTGTCTATCCTGATATCCTTGTCTAATATCTGTATGTCAATGTTGTCGTCCGTTACCGGCGAAACCTCTACGCTTGCAAAACTTGTGTGACGCCTGGCAGATGAATCGAACGGAGATATCCGTACCAGTCGGTGTACGCCGCTTTCAGTTTTTGTCCATCCATAGGCGCGGTCGCCCAGGATTTTCACGGTCACCGACTTTAGTCCCGCTTCCTCTCCATCTATTTTGTCTACTATTTCTACAGTGAATTTGTGAAATAACTCAGCCCATCTAGTATACATGCGTAAGAGCATGCACACCCAATCATTGCTCTCAGTTCCACCAGCCCCAGCACGTATGGTCAAGAAGCAACTGCTGCCATCTGCTTCCCCGTTAAACATGCACTCAGCTTTTAGACGATTTACGCGCTTTCTTAACTCTACAAAATTTCTCTCTAGCTCTAAAAGAAACTCGCTATCATCCTCATCAGATGAGGAAATATCTAACAAAGTGCTCAGATCATCGCACTCGCGTTCAAGGTCAAGAAAAGAAGATAATAATTCAGAAACCCTGGTTCTTTCTGCCAACAGCTCCCTAGCATCTTCAGGGTTTTCCCACAACGATTCAGAAGAACACTTAGACTCCAGCGAAGATAGCCTATCTCTCAGACCATCTAAGTCAAAGACACCTCGCTACGGAAGCCAGATCTTCCGAAAGGACGGAAATTCCCTCAAGAATTAAAGACCTTCTAGACTGCATGAGAAAAAACCAAACTACATATACTACTAACTACGCTCTATTAGAAGTAAGCCCACTGAAAACCACATAGAAAACAAACAAGCAAAACAGTAGCTTTAACATAAATGCCATAGTTAGGAAACTGCCAACATATTAACAGATAGGGAGGAGAAAAGCAACACGCAAAGGTAAATATACGCGCTTACAAAATCATTCCTCCGTTTCAGGAAATTCAAAATCTCCTTCTATGCGCTGTACATCGTCATTGTCTTCCAGGTCTTCTAAGAAATTTGCTAATTTCGTACAAGCGTCTTCTGAAGCCAATTTAACTGTTTGTTTAGGTTTCCAGGATAGCCTTGCCACTTCTCCATCGGCAAACTTTTCGTACAAATTGTCTCTTACCTTACCAAAGTCAGCAACGTCGCATATTACCCTATAGAACTTACAGCCATCATCCTTGTATTCTTCGATATCTGTTGCTCCTAAAGCAGAGGCAGCATCAAAAAAAGTATCAAAATCCTCTATCTGTTCAGCCTTATATACTACCGTGCCAACATGATCAAAAAGGTAGCTTATACTTCCCTTTTCTCCTAACTTTCCTCCATATTTCGAAAATATGTGCCTAAGCTCTCCCGCCGTTCTGTTACGATTGTTCGTTAATGTATGCACTATAATCGCAGCGTTACAAGGACCGTACCCTTCGTAGGTTATTTCTTCGTAACTGTCATCCGCTGCATTGCCTTGCGCGCTACTCAGTGCCGCTTCAATCCTATTCTTAGGCAAATTTTCCGCTTTAGCAGCTGCTATAGCTGCTCTTAGCCTGGAATTAAATTCCGGATTAGGTGATCCAGAACGCGCTGCAATTATGATTTCCCTTCTCAGTTTTGTAAACAGCTTGGACCGCTTTGCGTCCTGAGCTCCTTTTCTATGTTTTATGTTCGAGAACTGTGAATGACCTGCCATAATACTCTTCTCTCCCCACTACAAAAGTATACAACCGTTACCTATGTCTGCGCCTTGTGCAACACTACTTTGGATAAGGTTGCACACAACACGTTACCAGAATCAGCATTTATATTCAACGAAAGCAACATTTCTTTGATTAGTTATATTGCCGTGTACCAGTAAAACCATATCTACAGACATTTGTGTAGATGCTTTAGCAGATTTCCTGAGCGCTTGTGTATGACATGTGCCAAGTTCAGGATTCCACATTCATCATAATAGTTGCCTATGATGTGCAGCGACATAGGTAGCCCATGCTTCGATATCCCGGAAGGTGCGGAGCAGGCAGGTAGACCCGCCAGACTTGCGGGGACGGTGAACACATCGCTATAGTACCTGTCTAAGGGTTTTAACTTCTCGTTCAATCCTATGAAATTCCTTGGCGTAGTAATGGATAGTACGTAGTCCACTTTCTTAAATGCCTCATTGAAGTCAGAAGCCACTTTGCTGCGCACCCTCTGAGCCTTATCGTAATACTCCTCATAGCATCCAAGAGATAGCGCATACGCTCCCAACAAGATCCTACGTTTTACCTCTTCTCCAAAATTTGTTCCTCTTGTGAGCTCATACATCTCTTCTATCGTTTCTCCTTCAACTCTTGCTCCGTACCTAACTCCGTCATAGCGAGCAAGATTAGAAGACGCCTCAGATGACGCTATTATGTAATATACGGGCAGCGCATACTTTACATGAGGCAGACTTATATTCACTATCTCAGCCCCGCAATCCTGCAAGTATTTGATATTTGCATCCCACATTGCAGAAACTTCCTCTTTTTCAGGATTATCAGGGATTTCACATTCCAAAGGTATGCCTATCCTTTTCCCCTTTATGTCGCCCGTTAGGCCGCTCAGGAAATCTGGAACATCCATCGGAAGAGATGTTGAATCCTTCTCGTCATGTCCGCATATGGCAGAGAGGACAATAGCAGCGTCCTCTACTGTGCGGGCCAATACTCCTGCTTGATCTAAAGAACTAGCAAATGCTATCATCCCCCATCTTGAACATCTGCCATA
Source organism: Anaplasma bovis (assembly GCF_036903315.1). Lineage (NCBI taxonomy): Bacteria > Pseudomonadati > Pseudomonadota > Alphaproteobacteria > Rickettsiales > Anaplasmataceae > Anaplasma > Anaplasma bovis. The sequence continues at coordinate 3,583 of NZ_JAWLNY010000011.1, forward strand.
TGTAGGTTTGATTCCGACAATACCGCATAGTGCGGCAGGCTGCCTTACGGATCCTCCAGTATCACTTCCTATTGCTGCTATGCACTCAAGCCCAGAGACTGCGGCACTTGATCCGCCTGATGATCCACCAGGAGTTAGATCTTCACCGTTAATACCCTTCCAAGGATTTTTCACCGGTCCAAAGCAACTAAAAGTATTTGCTGAGCCCATAGCAAACTCATCCATGTTCAATTTTCCTATCATACTTATATGCCTATCCAGAAGCCTTTTTGATACCGTGGATTCGTATGTGGGGACGAAGTCTTTCAGTATGGCAGAGCAAGCTGTGGTTCGCACACCCTTTGTACAAAAGAGGTCCTTTATTCCGATAGGCATCCCAGCAAGTGGATGGATATCCTCACCATTAGCGATCATCTTATCTACATTGTCAGCACTCTTGCGGGCGAGGTCATAGGTCTTTGTTATAAGCGCATTTAGCTGGCTCTTTTCCGCGGAGTCTATATACGCTTCTAACAGCTCGCGAGAAGAGAATTCTCTTTTCTTAAGACAAGCATGCGCTTCCAATATAGATAATTTGAGCAATTCCTTATTCATAGCAGATCAAAGTACACGATTGCGATGGGAGGTTAACATACTCTGCAGGCAAGGCAACTTAATTTAGCACCCGTATCTAACGCAACATGTTGAGATATGGCGAGTTAAGGTGCATTTGCGGAAAGTGCAACGTGCATTCACCGATAGCAAAGGTATGACGCACGACATGACCACTTCCAGGGAAACACGTGGTTAGCCGATACTCAACGGCCATGGTCCCAACGCAACATGATGAGACATAGTGGCATTAAGTGCATTAACGTGATGACAAGAGTTACTCCTAGAAAGTTGAAGTGTTATGCGGCTTGGGATATATAGGACTTGTGGTGGTAGTTGGGTCTGCATATGGTATATATGCCTCATTGGCCAAAGATTTTGGAGTTTAAGCCTGAGGGCGTCACCCTAGATAGGATTTCAGAAATTTTACGCAGGTTAGGTAACCCACAAAAGAGTCTTCCACCAGTTGTGCATGTTGCAGGTACAAACGGAAAGGGTTCTACTATAGCCTTTTTAGAGTATATGCTGCGTGCTGCAGGCCTTAGAGTGCATGTTTATACATCGCCACATCTTACAGAGTTTAATGAGAGGATTGTACTGAGCGGCACAAGGATATCAGATTCATACCTGTATGAGATATTGGAGGAATGTAGAATAGCCGTTGATGATAGTATGCCAGTGACATTTTTTGAAGCCACTACCGCTGCTGCACTGCTAGCTTTTTCGAGGATAAAGGCTGATATTTTGCTTCTTGAAGTAGGAATGGGAGGCCGGCTCGATGCTACTAATGTAGTAGATCCTATCTTATCTATAGTGACATCTATATCAATGGATCATGCGAGCTTTCTAGGCAATACAGTCGAGCTTATAGCCGGCGAAAAGGCAGGTATAATGAAAGAGGGAGTAACTTGTGTGTCTGCACCACAGGTTAGCTCTGTAATGAGCACTCTCGAGTATCACGCAGCTGAAAGGAAGGCCCCTTTGTACAGGGGAGGCGTTGAATGGTTCAGTACAAGGGACGGTGAAAATCTAGTTTTTAAAAATTCTATGAGTGAGTATAGATTTCCGCTGCCATCACTGTTGGGAGATCACCAAGTTGTTAATGCTGGAAACGCCATAGCAGCGTGTAGCATATTATCGGGGAAATTTGGCTATGAAATTTGTGCTGAAGATATAGAACAGGGTTTGGTTACAGCAAAATGGCCTGCCAGACTCGAGCAAATACGCTCTGGGTGCTTGCACAAGATGTTGCCACATCGTTGGCGGTTATTTCTCGATGGCGCGCATAACGTTGCCGGAGCTAAGGCGCTTGCAAATTGGATAAATACTTATCTAGAATCTAAAGAACTGTATGTCGTATTAGGCATGACAAAGGAGAGAGACGTGAGAGAATTCCTTTCTCCTTTAAAAAAGCATATAACGTTTTTGTGTACGGTATGCGTGAAATCGGAATACAAAGCGCAATCTGCTGAGGATATACTAAAATCAGCATTAACGCTGAATATTAATGCATCTGCTGAGAAAGATATTAAGTCCGCGATAGAAAAATTTCTTGTTGTAGGAAATACAAGCGTAAAAGCTACAGTGCTGGTTTGCGGGTCACTTTTTTTGGCTGGGGACATGATTAGAGAAAACGTTGATATTGATTGTCGATAGCTTATGCAGGTGACCGTGTATTGTGCATATGTTAAACGCTATGATATTTGTTAATGGATACTATGTGTTTGTACTATGACTATCAGAATAGGTACTAGGGGTAGTACGCTTGCTCTTATCCAGGCGCAAATTGTCGAAAAAGCACTGCAGAGTAAGTTTCCAGGGACAGAAAGCAGCATTGTAAAAGTCAAAACCACTGGGGATATCATTAAAGATAGGCCTCTATATGATATTGGAGGAAAGGGGTTATTCATTAAAGAAATTGAGGAGATGCTCATTAGAGGAGCCATAGACGTGGCTGTTCATTCTGTAAAGGATGTTCCTGGGTATTACTCTGAGGATCTGGAAATTCCATGTATATTACCTAGAAGCTCGGCTGCAGACGTTTTTGTTTCTTTCGAGTATAGCAATATTGCTTCTCTGCCCACTGGGTCACGGGTGGGTACTTCTTCTGTTAGGAGAAGGGTTCAGTTATTAGCTATGCGTCCAGATCTCGAAGTTGTTCCTATTAGAGGAAATGTAGATACCAGGCTCTCTAAGGTCCATAGGCGCGAATATGCTGGGATAATTTTGGCAGAAGCGGGGTTGGACAGAATATCGAAGAGGGAAGTTATAAGTGAAATACTGCCTACAGATGTAATGTTAGGAGCAGTAGGGCAGGGGGCCATATGCATTCAGTGCAGGAAGAGTGATGATGCGATGATTAAGATTCTACAAGAATTGTCGCACAAGAGATCTTTTATGGAAGTATTAGCAGAAAGAAGTTTTTTAAGGGCTGTTAATGGATCTTGTGATACGCCATTAGCCGCTAAGGCGCAGTATTTAACCGATGACTTGATGAATATGAAATGCATGTTAGCCGAAAACAATGGGCGTATGGTCTTTTCTGAGCGCACATTTCATGAGTGTGACGCTGAAAAAGTGGGTACTGAAATGGGTGAAGAACTGAAGGGACGCTTGTCATCCTAAAGAGATATTGACTTGCCTATTAGTATGAGTATGCTGGCACGCAGCATAACTTTGTGCTGTGTTGAAGATTCATAAGGTTGCGAAAACACGATGTCTTATGGTTCCAGATGGAATAACCTTCCAGAAGTAAGGGGATCCTGTAAGAAAGGATTTAAAATGCGTAATCTCGCGTGGATGGGCACGGGAGGAGTTGTAGATGTGTTCTTTTGCCCAAGTGATGAAGAGGATTTGGCACACTTCTTAGGCAATACGAATTTTACTGTACACACAGTGGGAATGTGCTCAAACGTTATCATAAGAGATTCTGCCATAAGGGGGGTTGCCATAAAGTTAGGGCGAGAGTTTGAAAACATAAGTCGTGATAGCTGCACAGTAACTGTAGGATGTGCATCAACACTAAGGGATGTGTCGTTATTTGCTATGGATAATGGAATTTCAGGATTTGAATTTTGCGTAGGCATACCAGGAACTGTAGGGGGCGCTATAGCAACCAATGCAAGTGCATATGGAAGCAGCATCCATGATTTGCTTCGCTCGGTTCGTGCAGTTAATAGCTACGGGGAAGTTTGCACCTTATCTCCCGATGATATTGCAGAAATCAACGATAAGGAAGGTGGTTTATCAAGAGGATGGATATTCACGGAGGCCACTTTTGAAGGTGTTCCTTCTGATGTAGAGAGCATAAGATCTACTATGAAGGAGATTACGCTGAAAAGAAGTTCGTCGCAGCCTGTACACGGGCGAGCCATGGGGTACATATTTCGCAATCCTGAAGGGGAGAAGGAAGCACGTGTGCTAATTGAAGAAGCTGGGTGCAAGGGTATGCAGTTAGGGAATGCGGTCATATCGGAGAAGCACTGCAACTTTTTTGAAGATAGGGGAAAAGTCACTTCAAGAGAATTGGAAAATTTGGGAAATAAGGTTCTTTCTATAGTAAGGGGCGTTCTTGGGAAAGATTTAGAGTGGAATATTAGATTTTTGGGCGATAGGTAATAACCCCAGAAACAGTGATAAAGCCTTCGTCCGTGTCTATAGGTATCACTTGGCATAATTTTGACATAGACTATGCGATAGTGAGGCGCTTATATCTGAAATGTGAAGCATGATTTGAATTGTGCGCAATAAATTAATTTCTATTTTTATAAGAAATTAATATTTAGAGTAATACAATCTAAACATAGTTGAGTGGTGATGTTTAAATATTCACCACACCATATTTTGTGCGGTGGCTCTGTACATAAGTGTCACCACAAAAGGGTTGTGATGCCGAAGATAAGTTTCGTGTCCTAGGACCTTATTGGCGCAGGAGTATGTATTCGCTTGTCGGAACTTTACCCTGGAGTTTGATTTTAACACAGGGCGCTGACCAGGTCCCTTCTGCTCTTAGCTAACTTTGTAAATTACAAGCTGTCCGCCGCTTGCGGTGGATTGTCTTTTTTAGCGTTTGAGCCTTGTATTCTCGTTGTTATTTAAAGGTTAGAAGTATGACAGAAAACAGTATGCGTACCCGTCAAAGTTGGGCTATTAATAGCCATGAAGATGATGCTAGAAAAGCTCTAAATGCCATTCTTCGAGGAGATGTTGAGGCTTTCAAGGAAAGTGTAGAAGATCTTCCACGTAATTACCTAGATGATAGAAAGATTGACACAAAAGGGAGAACCATGGTGCATTATGCTGCACTTTCTGGGGAAAAGGAATTTTTGGACATTCTTGATGAGAAGAAGTGCTCTTTGGACATTATGTTACCTGATATACAAGGTGCATGGGATACTCTCGGTAAGGTGAAAGAGAAGTATTTTCCTAGGGGTGTAGACGATGTAGCAGGAAACCCAGTACGTACTCAGGAATGTCTCAGGAATGCTCTTAAGGAATCAGAGAAATCTTTTGAGAGGGCTGCAGCAATTATATCTTTAATTCCGCAGGGTGCCGTAAATGCAGTTATGGGAGATGATGGCAAAACTCTTCTTCACCACTTGTGTGCCAAGGCAGGAGATATTGATTTCATTAAATACTTAATCGGTAGAGGTGCGTCTCTTAGTTCGGTAGATAAGGATGGAAACACTCCTTTACACAGTGCTGCATGTGCCACAGGCAAGAAAGCTGCCGAGAACATGAAGGCTCTTCTTGCTGTTTGTACTCCCGAGGAGCAGAACACTCAGAATGTTGATGGTTATACGCCGCTACATGCCGCTGTTTCTGCGAAAAACAGTTCAACAATGTATGAGCTGGTGAACGGTTCGACAGACATAAATGTTGCGGACGCTGCAGGTCAGAACGTTATGCACGTTGCTGCACGTAAGCTTTCTAACGCGGAGTTGGTAAAGTTTTATGGCAAGGTAAGGGAAGTTGTATATAACCGAAAGCCTGCACCTGGCGTTAAAAGTGGACTTGCGGAATGTTCAGAGGCTTTAAGTGCGCACGATGGTGTTGATAAGGCTGGTATTTCTCCAATTGCGTATGCTGCTAGAAGACATCTTAAATGCACAGAAGACATGCTCAGAGACTGTTTAAGTGAAGGTGCGTGGGAATATGATGTAAATGGAGAAGAGTCAAACGTGGAACTCTTTACCAAGAGCGCTAACGTTATAGGGGAAACGATAATTCACATGGCGGTTAGGGACACTGATAGGGCCCTTGGCGATTCTTTTTCTGAGTATGTTGTAGACCAGGCGTTCTCAAGATGTGGGGAGCATGTATTTGAAGTAAAGGATAAGGCGGGTAACACTCCTGTCCACACTGCCGCTATGCACGGTTCTCTAGATATCTTTAAGAAAGTATTAGAATACGCACCTGTAACAGCAGTTTCATCGCAATCATATACAGCAGGGGCTGTGTCAGGTATGCTGGTTTCTAACAGTGCTTCAAGCAAATCTGCGCTAGAAAAGTTGAAAGCTCTTGCTAATCACCACAAGTGTGGTGCAGCAGTAATCAATCAAAGAATGGCTGAAGGAGGGGATATCCCTCTTGTGATGGCCTATAAGACACGTAATGATGCTGCCATGAAGGTTTTGCTTGCGAGTCCTAATGTTGACGTTGAGGCGCAATCACGTGATGGGCTAGGTGTTTTCCATCATGCAGCTAAAGCCGGTGATAAAAAGGCACTTAAGGACTTTATTGAGAAAAGAGAAAAAAATCCAGACCGGAAAGGAACAGTATTTGCCCTTGATAATCCTGACGATATAAGTCCGGCTGTATATGCTATACGTGAGGCAAAGAGCAGTAGGATAGCGCTTCGATCTCTAAAGGTGTTGGTAGATATGGAGCCGGATCACGGTATGCTTCTCATTGAGGCTGCTAGGAGAGGCAGAAGTGATATAGTAGATTACGTTGCAAGGCAATGTCAACTTAACGTGAATAGTGTTTTGGTTTCGCGAGATGGGAGGCAGACCAATGCTCTAGCAGAAGCATTGGGGGCCGGTAATTTTAGACTGGCTAAGAGATTTATCGATCTAAACCGTGCTTCGGTAGCGGAAATTTTTGGTCGAGATACACTCATGACGGTGGCCATAGAAGGTGGGTGCTTGGATGGATATAGTGGTAAAAGTAACTTAAAGTACCTTGTAAAGCGTGGATTGAGTCTCAATGCAAATGTTCCTGAGGGGCAGACAAACCCATTAGTAGCTCTCATGAACAGGTACATAACTACTGGTCCTGATACTCATGACAAGGGCGTGAAATTGATAAAAACAGCGCTTTCTCTTGGTGCCGATCCTAATGCTGAAGATGCGCAAGGTAGTACGATTTCTCACATGGCTGTGAAGGCGAATTGTAGAGGTGCGCTAGATTGGATTGCCGGTAAGGGAGGAAGTCTTACTGTTGCTGACGCTAATGGTGATACTCCTCTGCACTGGGCTGCAAGAAGTGGCAATTTGAAGATGTTTAAAAGAATAATCAGATGGAACGCAGACACTCTAGTGCATGTTAATGGACAGGATCTCTCTTCCGTGCTGCATGCTGCGGCTAGGAGCCCAGAGGTAAGTGAGAAAGATCTTATAAAAATGCTAAAGGAAGCTAGGAAGTATTTGACGTTTCATTCGTTTAAGCAGCTTGTTAACGCGCAGGATCAGAATGGTACCACTTTGCTTCACTTGGCAGCAGAAAAGGGAAGTGTAGAGGTTTGTGAATATCTGATGACGAAACATGCTCAGCTTTCCGTCGTTGACAGTGAAGGTAGAACTCCGTGTGATCTCGTTCCCAAGGACTCACCCTTACGTCAAAAGAAATTATTTGCTCGTAGATCTACCTTTAAAGAAATGCAGCGTAGAACAGTTGCGCCTGCTGCTGGATTTACTCCCTTCACTGTGCCAGACAATATACCCCACACTGAGGGTAATACAGTTTGTATATGTGAGGGAAAGATATCTAGAAAGCTTTCTTTACAACAAAAGGCTCTGTCGCCATCAAGAAAGAATTCTGTGAGCAGCATTAGCAGCAGTGATTCTTTAAGTAGCAGCAGCGATTCTTTAAGTAGTACCACTTCTACACCATCAGATGCAGATTTCTACGATTTTGACGATTCCGACGATTTCGACGATTTTGAAGAAGAGGAGAATCTCTACGAGCAGCCGGATGTTGATCAAGAGATGGAAGAGCCAATTTATGAAAATATAGAGTACAGGCAAAATGCAGCTCGTGAAGAGTGCGTTGAGCAAGATGATGGATACTTAGAATTCACTGGTTCCGATGCGGAGGAGATGAAAGTACAACATGCAGAAGAAGAGCCTGCTGTACATGCTCCTGATAAAGGTAAAGGCGATGCTTCTCTCTCAGGTAATGAGAGCGGGTATGACTCAGATACGCAGAGTCATAGTGAGGAAGAACATTCAGTTCGTCCTTCTAGCGTCTATGACAAAATAAGCGCAAGCATGAGAGAGATAGAAAAGGACATAGACCTTAGGTTAGAGTTGCTTCAGAATGCTGAAGGTCTTAGAGGTGTGTCGTCATGCGATGATACCGGGGTTCCCGGTCCGGAAAAAGGGTCTGATAAGAGAGAGCTACAGACAGATGGTGTTGAACCGAGGTCTGAATCCATGGCTGAGGCCATTCTCAACAGTAGAAATGTCGCAGAACAGCAAGGAAGAAGAGGTAGCGTTAGTAGATAACAATGCGCAAGAAGGACGGAAGGGATGTATTTCTCTTCCTGTTCCTTCTTTTTTGCACATGAGCATCTATGTGTGATGCAGCAATAATTCATTATGTCGTGTGCTTTTTGAAGAAAATCAATCAGCGCTTTGCTTTGTCTGACCGTGCTTGCTCAATTTCCAACATTATGTTGTTTTATCGGGCAGAAATCTCTTGATATAGGGATAATAGTTTGCTAGGCTGTCAGGCGCTTTAGATATATGTGAGTGCGATATACACTATCGCGGGGTGGAGCAGTTGGTAGCTCGGCAGGCTCATAACCTGCAGGCCGATGGTTCGAGTCCATCCCCCGCAACCATCTACTTTAAGAAACATAGAAGGACGTGTGCCTTGCCGCCAAGGTTAATGTCTGTAAACTTCCTGATCATGTGCGAGTTATTTATATCTCATTGAAAGCCGGTTCTGACAGTAACCCATGCTCAACTTTTTGGTTTGCGATGCGTTTTTCTTCTCTCTCATGAGAATCAGATATCTTCCCGGCAGTGATATACGAATACAACGCTTTTGCAGGCTCATAACCTGAAGGCCTATGGTTTGAGTCCACGCCATTTATTTCAAGAAACATCGATAGCCAGTCGAATATCTTTTATTTGGTACAGCTTCCAAGTTCTGTGTGGTACATTGCTTTCGCCATATGGATATCTTTTTCTTGATGGTAATGCGCCTATCCACCGCAATCATTCGTTTCAAAACAAATCGATGGTTAGTTGATGGCAGGTTGTGCTCAACCTCTTCATCATATGAACTACATTGCCGAAAATCGTAGAAAGCTTAATATCTATTTGATGGCAAAATGTGTATCCGATCACCTGCAGCCATTTGTGTTTTAATGGGTATGTTGGGCTGCCGTGCGCTGAACCGTGTGAAAAGTTTCAGCTATATCAAGAAAAGTAGTGGCGTCCCACTTACTACCACATTGTTGTAGTCTCTACTGCCTCATTTATAGTCCTCCTTCCATTATAGGTGCCGGATACTATCGAAAGCCGGATATTTTTATGGTGATATGTACCCATGAAGGGCATGCATCCTTCTGATGATAATGGTGTCTCCAGCTTCCTGTGACCGGGTCTGAGGTGTTGTTTCATTCACTGAAGGGTAAAGTAGGTAACACGCACTTCTGCCTATATGAGCCAGTCCTGCTACTAGTAGAGACGCCGTATATCTTTTTATTTGTACGGCTTCTCAGTTCTGTGCGATACGGTGCTTTTATTCCTGCATAATTTACCATTCTTCACGACCATTTATTTGTACGGCTTCCCAGTTTGTGTGACACGTTACTGCGCACATTCATGGGATGGCTATTATTTCCTGACGGTAATAATGTGCACCCATCTCCCACGCAACCATCTACTTCAAGAAACATAGAAGGATACGCATTTTTCTGGGACAGTAATGGTGTCAACTTTCTAGGTAATGAACTGCATTGCCGTATGTTATCGAAGGCTAGATATCTTTGATGGTATGTGTATCTAATCACCCGCAGTCATTTATTTTGAGGCACGTTAGGCTGCCGTGGCCCAAACTGCGCGAAAAGTAGTGGCTATATCAAGAAAGGTTGTGGCATCCAACTTCCTGATCATATTGTGACACATTGTCGAAGCTTCATTGTCAGGCTACCGTGGCGCTGAACCGTGTGAAAAGTTTAATCCATATCAAGAAGGATAGAGTGACCTTAAACTTCTTTATCATATTGTGGCACGCTGCTGCTGCGTCACTAGTGGTATGTATACTTCTCGCAGTAAAGTGATAGTTACTTTTGCCTGATTGACAGTCCCGCCGTTATTACCACCTGATGGATATTTCTTATTTGGTACAACTTCCAAGTTCTGTATGGTACATGGCTTTCGCCATATGGATATCTTTCTTGATGGTAATGTGCCTATCTACCCAACCATTCGTTCTTAAAACAAATTGATAGCTAGTTGGCAGTAGTCCGTGTTCAACTTCTTCGTCATATGAACTGCATTGCGTAATACGTTACTTCTTCCTCATTACTCCCTGAGATACCTGCTGGATATCTTTTATTTGGCACAGCTTTTTAGTTCTGCGTGGTACATTTATTCCAAAACATACCAAAGAACGTGCATCTTTCTGGACAGATAATGGTATCCTCTTCTTGGTGATACGTTACTGCTACCTCATTTCTTCCATAGGAACTATGGAAAATATGTATAATCCTGCCGCTATTACATGCTTAGTAGCTTTTGCCAGATAAACCCTGGCAGAGGATGTATTAGGATCCGGAGTCAAGAAGCGCATGCTCGGGTCTTTGCTACCATGTCCCCAGAGTGTATGGAAAGTTTCAGCTATATCAACGAGAGCAAATGCTATCTTGTGAGGCTCAAAAGTTCTCACAGAAGACTGAACAATGGTGGGCCATTTTGCCAATAACTTTATCAGGGCTAACTCGGGTTCCGAAGATATGGCAGAGAAATCCACCTTTTCTATGGGTAGTACATCGGAGATAGTGCGAATCAACGAGCAAATTCTTGCATGAGCATACTGAATGTAGAATATTTGACTATCCTTAGACTGCTCACGCGCTGCAGCAAAATCAAAATCAAGTACAACATCGTTTCTGCGTGTGAGCATTATAAATCTCGTCACATCTCTACCAACATCTTCTATAACGTCTTTGATAGTGAGAAACTCCCCCTTTCTTTTTGACATTTTTACGGGCTGCCCGTTGTCCAGAAAGTTTACCATGTTGTGTAGCTTGACAGTTATGCTAGCCTGTCCATCACTCAACGCTTCTACAGCAGCGTTTATTCTCGATACATAACCCTTGTGGTCAAAACTGACCACTAAGACCATATTTGAGAACCCTCTTGAAATTTTATCGAAGTGGTACGCTATATCTCCCGCGAAGTACGTCCACGTACCATCATCTTTTTGAAGTGCACGGTCTGAATCATCACCAAAATCCATAGATCGAAATAGCTTTTGTACTCTCTGCGTCCATTCTACACCATCTTCAATACCCTTAGGCCTCTCTAGAGTTCCTTCGTACACTACTCCCTTTTTTTCTAAGTACTCTACGCACTTTTCTATTGTTTTTCTTTGCTGTAACTCAAGCTCAGAAGTAAAGATATCGTGCTCCACTCCCAAGAGTTCTAAATCTTCTCTTATTAGGTTCAATATGTAATCTAGAGTGAAGTCTCTTATTAATTTTTCTCTCTCAGCGTGACTCGCAAGATCATGACCATACTTATCAAACAGTGCCTGCGCTATTGGCTTAAGATACTCACCAGGATAGGGTATTGCGTGGGTGATACTCTTGCAATTCGCAATTTCCTCGTATCTTACGTATACAGACTCCACAAGTGATTTGATTTGATTGCCAGCATCGTTTATGTAGTATTCCTTTGTGACGTCGTATCCGGCCCATTTTAGCAAATTTGCAAGTACATCGCCGAATATAGCGCCTCTTGCGTGTCCCACATGTAGTGGGCCAGTGGGATTTGCAGAAACAAACTCCACATTTATTTTTTCTCCACGTCCTATATCAACCCTTCCGTAGTCTCTTGCAAACTTATTTACCGTTCTGATGACATTATGCCATACCTGCAAACTGCAACGAAAATTTATGAACCCTGGCGCTACGGTGTTTATCTCGTCTATACCTGGAATCTCGTTAAAAATACTTGTGAGACTTTTTGCCAGCTCCATGGGAGCTTTTTTTTGAAATTTCCCGAGGACAAGTGCAGCATTTGTGTATATATCACCGTAATTTTTCTCTACTGGCGGCAATACGACGATCTTATTCAATATATCTTCCGGTAGAGATGAGACACTGTCTACCGATAGAGAAATCCGCTTTATTATTTCATCGCGGAAATAACCGAATAAATCTGCGCAATCTTCAGGTAACATGACTTTATCAACTGGTTAATATAATAGGGTACGACTAGTGCAAAAAAACTAGTCATGTAATAAAGTATTTTTATGCTCTTGACAGCACTTTTCTTATGGTGTCTATACTGCAGTATTGGGACACGTGTTCAGTCTTATGCAATGGCAAGGTACGGGGATAGTAGTAGGAGTCAGAACGTACGGCGACACACGTGTAATTCTATCTGTCTTTACAGAGGATAGAGGTTTACAAAGAGGTTTGGCTAAATTAGACAAGAGAAAAGTCCAAGTGTGGGACTTTGTATCAGTGACTTGGAGAGCGAGGCTTCAAAGCAATTTAGGCTTTTTCTGCAATTGCGAGATTGTATCGTCCTATTTTCATACTTATTTTCAAGATAGAATAAAGATGATGTGCATATCGTCGCTAGCTTTGGTAGTTAATGAAGCTCTTCCTCAAAATGACCCACATCCCATCTTATATGCCCGCCTAGAAGAGTTTACCAAGGTTATAAATGGATCTGACTGGCAAGTTAAGTACCTAAAAGTAGAGTTGGAATTGCTCGCACAGCTAGGATTTGCACTGGATTTGTCGAGATGTGCTGTTAACGATTCTACCGATGAGCTATTGTTTATTTCTCCCAAGACCGGCAAGGCTATATCCAAGGCAGCGGCGGCTGGATATGAAGATAAGCTATTCCCATTACCGGAAATATTGAGCAATCTGTCTTGTGGGAATAGACATGTGGATTCTTGCTCCGTAGAAGAGTTTAACATCGGTATAAAGATATTGGGTTTTTTTCTACATAGGTATTTATTAACTGGCAATCGCAATTTTTTGGAATACAGAAGAATGATGGTCAAGATGTCTAAGTCGTACAGTGCATAGAGTGTGCGGCTGGTAGCGTGATTTATAGAAATTTATTTTGCTATTCACCATTCAGTGATTGTTATGATATAGACTGGAAAAATTTTGGAGGTAAACTATGGCACTACCCGGTGGTCAAGAACAGAACATGGGGCCAAATATAGCGAGTGTGCAGTCCTTACTTGATTCTACTCGCGATAGGACCGCTGGAGAGCATCAAGACGATGATAAGTCGGCTTTGGCTATAATGAATGCCATTATGGCCACTCCATCAGAGGCCTTAAAAAACGATATAGCGAGTAGTTTAGCCGGTGGAATTGAAAAAGCAGTTGTCACTGTAGGAGCGAATATCCCACTGCAGTTTAGTATTTTCGGTCCCTCCAAAGGTACCCTGTTCGGATTTCCTGCACTCATAGAGAGCATGCAGGGTGGTGGTGAACTAGGAGGAGATGGAGGGGGAGATATAGCTGGGCCCATAGGTGAAGAACACGATGGCATGCAGGACCATATGGAAGGTGGTCATGGTATGCATGATCCGTGGGATTTTAATCAGTATCCTCACGCGGACGAATCTATAGAGCATGCGGCAAGGGGAATGGAAGGCATGTCTTATCCTGAAGAAGGAGAGGAAAGAATGTATCAGCATCATTATTCACCTTCGCCTTCACCATCGCATGAGCATGTAGAGCACGACGAAGGAATGCAACGTTAATCTTCTGGATCTGTGGTCATGCATTCAAGTGCCCATAGCGCAGGATGCAGTAGCACATCAGATGTATCACAACGTAACTAAGGGGCATAAGCAGCATATAGTGCTAGCATAAGCAGTCACCTTTCTCTTTTGTTTATGTGATATCATATTGAATGACATACAGATGTAGCGGCTACCTTCTCAAGATTAGGCAGCGATAGAGTGTTGCTAGTTCTAGGAAGGGGGTGGCATTGTCGGCAGCATTACCTACCTTCTCAATGTAGGTAGTAACAAATTCAGGATCCAAGATGTCATGGCCCAGCGTGTGTGTCACAATATCATAAAGAAGGGACATACTAATAACTCTATAGTGTTCCTGTGTCTCTCCGGGTTCATGCTGCTTACTGCCAATGGCTGCTCCACTTATAGCAGCTACAGATTCAGCAACTACTCTTTCAGTGTTTTAGATAACCACAAATTCATGTTCATGGGCCGCAATATATTTGAGGCACTACATGTGTTTCACAATGTAACTAATTGATGTGCGAAAAATCTATAGTATCTGCAGTACGTGCTCCATGGTTACGCGATGTCATGTGTCTCACTTCTGATAGCTCCACTTATAGCAGCCACAGGTTCGGCAACTACTCTTTCAGTGTTTTAGATAACCACAAATTCAGGGATCTCATAGCCACGAGATGTTGCTGCATTACATATAGTATATAATCACGTAACTAAGGGGCATAAGCAGCATATAGTGCTAGCATAAGCAGTCACCTTTCTCTTTTGTTTATGTGATATCATATTGAATGACATACAGATGTAGCGGCTACCTTCTCAAGGTTAGGTAGCGATAGAGTGCTGCTAGTTCTAGGAAGGGAGGTGGCATTGGCGGTAGCATTACTCACCTCATATACCTCCTCTAAAGATGCCAAATGCCCTGTGGGCTCATGTGTCTCACTTCTGATAGCTCCACTTATAGCAGCCACAGGTTCAGATGTAGACAAAGAAGCACTATTTTCTTCTTGCGCTTGCACTTCATCAGATGTTGACGGAGCGCTATCACCTACTGCCAATTCAGTAGAAGGAGGTATGGACATTATGTACTTCTTTTCCGCTTTCGTAGCCTCTTCCCGAACGTATGTAGCAAGAAATATAATGAATGCACATGTTATCGGCACCATAAGAGCACATGCTAATGACATTTCGCCATATGTTAGAGCAAAACATATAATGAACGTAATGCTAGTGAGCGCTAATATCGGAGAAATGCGCACCAAGATGTAGTATATGATACGTGAAATAGAACGTGCCGAAAGTTGCTTAAGTGCGGAATTGCGTTCCCCACTACTGAGTGTTGATATTTTATATTTTTTGTCGCTACGAAGCTCTGGATCCCTCTCTCGACGTCTAGATGTTGGGCTTGGCAGTCTTGTAGACGACCTACCTTTAGTGGCAAGTGACGCAAAATGTTTATAATTTTGCTCTATATGGTCTAATAGAGCAGTGGGAGCAGCACAGTTATTTATAAATGAAGCATTGTTGGTGTCTAAGTACCCGCATATTCTCAAAAAATCAGGCGCAGAAAGTATAAGCTTTTCTGAATTGTGCAGAAATCTAGTGAACTGTATGGTTATCTTTACCATAAGTTCATCTTGTAAAAATTCCTCAATTTCCACTATCCTAGGCAATATGCTCTCAAAGGCAACTGTTGGAAGATCTCCCCTGCTCAGCTCTGTATTTTCAGGTAATTGTTTTACCCTGCTTGCTATAGCATTCTGTATTTGGATAGCGTAATGCTTGCTGCGCATCATAGCACAGTAGGTCCTAAGCTCTTCTATAAACGTTTCACAATCCAGGTGCCCACACAATTCCTGCAAAGAAGAGAAAATCTTTTGTATATCCTCCATAATTGCAATCTTTTTGTGCTTTGCGCTAAAGGTTGTTAATGGCTCATAGGTGGGCTTTATTTTTCCGCTGTCCACATGTAGCATATACAGCTTTTCATCGCCTAAGAGTATGTCTCCTCCATTTATAGTAGAGCCTGGATAAAGAATTAGATGCATCGCAGCTATCTTCTCAAGGTCGTTACTACCGCTGAATTTAGATGGATCAACATCTCCGTATACAGGCATGTCTATGCTTGAAACAAGTTTCTCCAAATCATCGCCCATGCCTCTTAAGATAATCTCCACATCTTTTTGGGTGGTAACCTTCTCCACTAAATCATCAGGCGCCTCAGGTCGTAACAACCTGCTTACTTCTTTGCGGAATTTTGTGCTAAATTTCAATAATACATTTATAGCAATTTCAGCGTTGTAGGCTATGTAATGTTTTTGTTCAGCAAATGAAGATAACTCATTTCTGGAATAAAAAAGCGCACATAACAAAAGATTGTTATACATACTTCTGAAAGTAGGCATATGGTGGGCTAAAACGCAAAAAATAGTCCTAATGGTTGAGGAGTCCCTTAGTGTTAAATCATGCATCGCTTCAAAAAATTTCTTGCGATCTCGGTTCGAGAGCGCAGCATAAAGTACATCATGCTCCTCTATGAAATACATCGCTAGCGGCTTATTCTCGTAGGAAAAGTCCTTATAAGCTTCAAAATGCTCAGAAAAAGATCCATACAATAAACTGAATGTAGAAGTATCGAGAAAAGCCTCATCTTTCGCTATGAGAGCTTCAATAGCACCAAATGTATATTTAAAAATGTACAGAGAATGATGCGCCCTTAGATATGGACGTAAAAAAGTGAAATCCTGCGTGTCATGATTCTTGCAAACATGTACAACTTCCGAAAAAGCTATCTCAGAATATGAACCTAATGATAAAAACTTACTTTCATATCCACTCCTTACCTGCTCATGCCTCTCTTCTGCCTTAAGAGCGCAACTAATATGATGCTCTGGGATGAGAACACTAGATATAGCATCGCAAAGCAGCTGATAGACGCCTTCTGCGTCAACTGTGCCGCTTGCATAGTAACTTGCGTGCTTTGCAGCCTGTGTTGAAAAGTTATAGAGATTATTTGACTTTGAGTCCAGTATAGAACGAAAAGCACATTCCTCAACAATGGATACACCCGACACATGCTCGCCACTCGCACCGCTTTCAGTGCTTCTTCTTATATCTCCACCCATTGTGTTTAAGTTAATAAATTCATTAACTAGATAATAACATCAATTAAAATGCAAGTGTATAATTTATTTACTTTTATTAAAATATATTGATAAATTTCATGATTAGCTGTACAGAGAGCCCTAAGAGGCGCAATTAAGGCGTGTATATATTAACATTTTAATATATAAAACAAAGTTTTCACATGTGTTATCGATGTAGTAGTGCTTTGCGTTAGTATTTTAAGATATGCGGGTGTATAATGCGCCCTAGAGCTTGTTGATGATCAGATTATCAGGAGCAAATATTTACATGGAAATGGAAGATGATATAAAACCATGCGATGTACGGCTTGTATGCAGTAGTTTTTATCATAGCGCAAAAAGAGCCAGAGTAAGGAGTGTTGGTTGCCCCTTAGTGTAGTGGGGTAGTGCGGTTCTTTCCTTATAGAAAATGCAATATTTCAGAGTATTTGAGATTGGCTACACATGCTAAATTCGAGGATTGTGCCAATGTTAGATAGTATTTATCTTTTTGTACTGACTTTTTATAGGGCTATTTTTTTTTACAGGACACTTAATAAGCAAATCATGTAAAGAACCCATTGTGTCCAGGTAGTGGCGGAGGAGTATTATGCGTACATTCGTGTACTGCAATATTATAAGAGGCCACAACCTCTCTAGCACCTAGATGACAAAGTGAATTTAGAGACAATGAGGATCTACATCAAGCAAACAGGACTATATTAAAAAAAAAAGTAAAATTCTTAATATTATTCTGAATCTCGTAGGCAGCTATCTATGACGATCATATGTGCTATCGAAAGTTGTATGGAGATTACAAGTGGCAATTCAGCTGTATAAGCTAAATACAAAAAATAAATTTATTAATATGATTGCTTCAACAACACTGTGAATTACAGCGCAGGACATTACTGTAGCTGCCTTAAAATGTGTTTTTCTCATAGGAGACGATGAAGTTATATCAACCCAGAGGCTGCACAACAACCCATGTAAAATTCAGGACTACAAGTTGTGACAACCTCTAGTCATCGATATACTAAAGCAAAACTTAAGTGATCTTCAGTGAGAGGAGAGCAGATAACCCACTTTGATAGCAGCTTACTGCTCCCCGTTATGTTTATAAAAACGAGCGCCTCGCAACTTCTTGTTCCGCGTCTTGGCAAGCAGACGCTAAGATTACATCATCCAGTGCAGCAATAGCTTCCCGCTCACCGCTCTTGTCTTTTATAAGATCTTCTTCTCGCTGAGGTGTCTTCTCGCTAGTTTCTGTTACTACCTCATGCATGTTCTGCTGCTCCGCAGCATCAGAAACGACTGGCACACTTCCTTCCTCAGCGTCACAGGATTGCATATCCGCAGCAGACACTTTACCCTCTGATTCAGAACCAGTACCGCTGATCACCTCTCCTGCTTCTTCAGAAGCAACAAAGATACAGTCGTTAGCGGCAGCTTCAGACACCACTTCCTCATGCACATCATCATCCTCTACAGATGCGATATTGCAGCACGGTTCCTCGTCCGTTTCTTCTTCAAAAGGATTAAGCGAGCCAGGACTCATGTTTTGAAGCCCTATACCATCCGCTTCATTTTCCTGTTCCACTTCATTTTCCTGTTCTGCAACATGAGCGTTATCTCGCAGCAAGACCTTCGCGTCTACGGCCTCCAATATAGCCTTTCTCAACTGTGTCAATGCTACACTATCATGCAGAAACTGCGAACTACCACATACTACAAGAAGTGCACCAACCATGAATGATAGGCCCACAACTACAAAATCGTACCACAGTGTTAAACTGGGGGCCACTGTACCAGCTGCTGCCGCAACGCCACTTTTAAGCGGGAACAGCGCATCAAGTAAGAATGCTAAACACAGAGATACTATAGCAACCGCTAGGCAAACGGACGATGATCGTACAAGCTGCCGAGATTTCCTCAAGTCATAATCGGACACGGAGTGCACAAAGTAAGCAGAAGGCAAACAATCTTCTTGTTCATCAATGGCATTCACGCCGGTGCGCTCATCATAAGCAATGGCCCTGGCAACCTTCACAGATTCTACAAACCTGTCGTAAACAAACCCAATCTGCTTTAGCATATACACACATGCAGTCAGCGGAAGGCACACGCCACCTATAGCTGCAGCCAAATAACCAAGCGCAGCAACGGGTACAGTCCCCATAGCGACGCCGTAAGCGGCAGCAACAAACCGAGCAACTAAAAGAACGGTAGCAGCAGCAGAGAGTATGGATGCAAGAATCCACATGACAACCATTCTTCTTGTGTAGAACCTGGCACCCATCTTAAAGCGCGTCCAGGTACTCAGTTCCACATCATATTTGTCCAGCATTCTCTGCGCTATGGGAACAGAATACAATACACCTCCCATAGTATATATAGCGGTGATAGCACTTCTTACGCCACGTATGACTTCTCGGCAAAGTTCAACCTCTCCGAAACGAGAATACATATCATCCGCCAACTCTGACAATCTTTCCGTAGCCGTAAGAACGCCAGCAATCTGTGCAAGATCATTAAGACTGAAGAAGGTATCAAAAATACCACTATCAATTCCCCGTACATTCTTCTTTACTTTTACTTCCACCATAAATTCTGTCTACCCCCAAGTTCACACACACACCACAGCAAACAAACACACCTACGAAGTAGCCTATATACCTTTCGCTCTACCTCGTACGGAATCTCGCATCAATAGCCCCACTCACTCGAGCAACGAATGAATCTTCAAGCAAAGGACCATACACACGCCCACTCTCCTCTCCTTTTTCTTCTTTCACCTTTTGAGCATGAAGCTGCTCCTCAACCTTGACCTTGTTCTTAAGCTTGGAATTCGCAGCGGAGCGAGGACACCCACTGCAGTTCTTACTACAAAGCTTCACACCGGCGCGAATAGGAGCACTATCCACACTATCATTGCGGTACACGCTGGTGACATCTTTTTCACTTCCAGAGGCTACATCACCTTCGTTCGCCAGATCCGACAGAATATCCTCCAGGAGGACAACTGGCCTAGAAACAGAGGGCGGCCTACCGGAAGAAACCTTCCTACTAAGAAGCATCGTAAAAGAACGAAGAACACGAGGAGCAACAGCATTTAACATAAACTAATACCAATACAACTATAAGAAGTGCAGGAGATCGCACTCCAACCACTGCGCACGATCTCCCAACAAAATTCAAGCTCTCTAAAACGAGAACCCACAACACCTTCTGCCAACTTTGTCAGCCCTTCCATAGCAGTAAGGACACCAGGAACCTGTACAAGATTCCTGATATTGAAGGAGGCATCAAAGACACCTCCACTACTCCTTTGTCCTTTTACCTCTGCCATGAATCTCATCCACCTCCAAAGTTCACACACCGCGAAGTAAGCTATGATCTATGCGATCTACTAGCAGTACCCACATACGAAAGCGGCACCTCCTGCACCAAGAGCAGAGAACTCACACCTTCGCGCTTACGAATGATCCTGAAACCCGAAACACGTCCACACTCAGGGCACCCATCGCGCTGCGCGCTGACCAAGTTCGAGTACAGATTTTTTACTACAGGTATATTACTACCCTTGCGACTTACCGATCTTCCAGTAGCGCGAAGAGAGTCATTATCTACACTTTCACTGCGATGCACATCAGCAACATATTTTTTGCTTATAGGTATCCTACTACCCTTGGAGTTTGCCGGCCTTCCAACACTAACAATAAGAGAGCCACTACCAACACTCTCGTTGCGACACACGCCAGCAACATATTTTTTCACAGGTATCTTACTACTTTCGCAATTCATCGGCCTTGGCTCTGCGCCAGCAACACGAAGAGAACCATTACCTACACCACTCTTGTCATGGCGCATACTAGCAACAACATCCTTTTTATTAGCAGAGCTCTGGCCATTTTTGCAACTCACCTGCTTTTCATTGCTAACACTAGGAGAGCCACCACTTACACCTGTAGTACTCGGCGTGCTCGCAACATCCTTTTTACTAACAAAACTCTGGCCATTCTTAGAATTCGCTACACCACAGGCAAGAAGAGAACTACTACCTACACCACTTTTATCGTGGCGCGCGCTAGCAACAACATCTTTTTTGCTTACAGAGCTTTCACCACTCTTGACAATTACCGGCCTTGCAGCACCAAC
>NZ_JAWLNY010000012.1:0-24109 GCF_036903315.1 Anaplasma bovis
TACAACGCATCAGGAGACTACGTGTTCGTTTTCCACAGGTCAAGAGTCGCGTCAGATTGACACAGTATCTATGCATTTTTGCATAGTGGTAACTATGGCCACTATAGGCTCCAGAACGGATATGATATACTTGCCAACTTCTTGTGAACAGAAGCCTAATCTCGTAGTGGGCTGCAGTTTGGTGTACAACGCATCAGGAGACTACGTGTTCGTTTTCCACAGGTCAAGAGTCGCGTCAGGTTGACACAGTATCTATGCATTTTTGCATAGTGGAAACTATAGCCACTATAGGTTCCAGAACGGATATTATATACTTGCCAACTTCTTGTACCATAGGTACGCGCATTTTAATCTCTACTCCCTCACCATGTACGCCGAATATTTCGGGATTTTCTACAAAATGTTTGATTACTCTCTCCCACATAGGAAAATCTTTTTCTGGCATGAGAATAATTTTTTGCTTACTACAGGTAACGTTGGAAATACCTATTATTGAGCATAAGCGCTTTATGTGGATTATGTTGAGTAGATTTACAACTTCCTCCGGGAGAGCACCAAATCTGTCCACTAATTCTGAAGAATAACAGTCTATATCTTCCTTTGTCTTAAGCGAGCTTATCTTTTTATAGACGTGCATACGCAAATCCAGCTCTTTTATGTAGGATTCGGGTATTCTCGCGAGTTTGTGCATGTTAACTTTTACTTTGTGCAGAACAGGATTTAGCATAATCTCACTTCGCTCCTCCATAGCCTCTTGTAGCATCTGATGATAGAGCTCTATGCCTACTTCTTTTATGTTGCCCGACTGCTCTTCGCCTACCAAATTGCCAAATCCTCGCATGTCCATGTCTTGTATAGCCAGTGAAAAGCCAGAGCCTATGTTGCTGAGAGATTTCAGGGTCTCAATTCTTTTCACACCCGTAGAATGTTCAGTTGCTTTGTCTGACAACATAAAATATGCGTATCCTGTTGCAGTTCCCCGGCCTACCCGACCTTTTAATTGGTAAAGTTGAGCGAGCCCAAACATGTCGGCGTTGTATACGATTATAGTGTTTGCTATAGGGATATCTAGCCCGCTTTCTATGATTGACGTAGTCAACAACACGGAGAACTTTCCCTCTAAAAAGTTGCTCATAATTTTGTCGAGAGAATGCGACATCCTACCGTGTGCAACAGTCACCTTTACATCTGGCACAAGTCGCGCAAGGCATTGCTGTACAACAGGGATATCGGATATTAAGGGGCAAGTAAAAAATACTCTTCCTCCCCTGTGTACTTCGTTCAATATTGCGGTTTTGATCGTGGCATAGTCAAAATGTTTCACGATTGATATTTTCACTGCTGTCCTACCTACAGGGGGCGTCCTGAGCACACTCAGATTCTTTATGCCCGACATGGACATGTGCAAAGTTCTAGGTATAGGAGTCGCAGACAGAGATAGCACGTGTAGATCGTGCTTGAGCATTTTGAGTTTTTCTTTTTGTTGCACGCCAAAATGTTGTTCTTCATCTATGATTAGCAAGCCCAAATCCAAGAACGAAACACTGTCCGTCAATAGAGCACTAGTGCCTATGACTATGTGCACGCTACCGTCTGCTATTCCCCGAAGAACTTCTTTGCGTGAGCTGGATGACGACCTAGAAAGTGGTTGAATGTTTATAGAGTAGTTTTTGAAACGTTCTCTGAAGGAAGCCAAATGCTGATCACACAGCAAGGTAGTAGGGACTATAATTGCTACCTGATTACCTGTGCTCCTGCTACTTACCAGAAATGCCGCTCTCAACGCGATCTCCGTTTTCCCAAATCCCACATCTCCGCATACAAGTCTGTCCATGACCTTACCGCTTGCAAGATCCTGTTCAACGTCCGCGATGGCTCTCAATTGGTCTTCTGTCTCGACGTAGGGGCATTCCCTGCAGAAGTCTATGTATTTCTGATCAGGCAAAAATTTACTACTGGTAGATAACTTTCTCGATGCTTCCGCATCTAGCAATCCTTGCGCTATGTCGTTTATGCGTGCCTGCAGTTTAGAACTTTTTTCCTTCCAAGCTGTGCTATGCAGCTTATCAAGCACCACATCGTATTTTGCACCGTATTTTGTTATTAGGTGCATGTCTTCAACTGGAATAAATAGCTTGTCATTGTTTTGGTAAACTATTTCCATGAAATCATGGTCATTTTCACAGACTGTCATGGTTCTCAGTGCACTAAATATGCCTACACCATAGTCTCTGTGCACAACGACGTCCCCAACGGCTAGGCTATGCTCTTCTTCGCTAGTAACTTTATGGGCCGTGTATTCTATGTAACAGTCTCTACCCAGGAGGTCATGCTCTGTAATTATTGTTAGATCGACCGTCGATACATTATGCTTTACTGGTAAAATAGTTACCATGTGGTCGTGCATTATATCCGTGTATCGGAATATTTTTGACACGCTTACGCCGCACTCATTCAACTTTTTCGTAAAATATGCAAGGGAGTCTTCGGAATAGCATGCAAAAACGACTCGTTTAGGGGAATTTTGCAAGTAGTCCGTTGCGGAACGGAACGCGCAAGCCTTCTTCTGGTCATGTGGAGGAGTAAAACTGGGTGCATACTCCACAGATGGTATGGAAAAATCCTTTTCCCAACGTGCTGTGGTCGCATTTTGTAATGTGCACCCTTGCTTGCCCAATACAATTTTGAGAAATGCACAGGTAATTTTTCTGTAGGTCTGAAAATCTAGAAATGAAATACAGTTACTGATACTGAGGGCACACTTTGATGCTATGAGCTGCATGCTTTGTACGGTTGTACTCATATCTCTTAGCACTGACTCGCTTAACACTAAGATGGCGTGTTGCACATAATGGAAAAAAGTTTCATTGAGCGCTTCTGTGGACGTATTAATGTCTTCATTAGGCTCAAACAAGCTCAGCTGAGCTGTAGACTTAGAGTTGGGTCTGGTGGGCAGCTGATTTGGTGCCGCGTTTTCATGTCCCAAAAATTCTGATATGGGATAGAGAGTGAAATCTTGTAGGCATTTGCCCACGGTTAGTTGAGTATCAGAATCGAAGGTTTTTATCGACTCTATGACGTTACCCGTAAAATATACTCTTATGGGTACGTTGGCAGTTGGGGGGAATATGTCTATTATTTTCTCGCGTACGGAGAAGTTGCCCATACTATTTACTACAGCAGATTCAGTGTATCCGTAGTACGTAAGACATTTCACTACGTGCTCTATATCAGATGTCATTCCAGGTTTCAGGGTGAGATGTAGGGCCTGTAAAGCATCTCTAGGAGGCACTTTCGGGATTATGGCATTCATCGTAGTCAGTACCGCATATGGTCTGCGAGCACGTGCCAAATCAGACAGAGTTTTCACTCTGCGTGCCATAGTGTATACACTGGGCGATAGTAGACCGTCAGTGTCCTGATCCCAAGGAGGAAAAACTAATATATCGTGCGTATTGCAAAAAAAACTAACTACTTTAGCGAAAGAACTAAGGTGACTATCCTCACGTACAATAAAGACGAAGGAGCGAAGGGCATTTGTCCTACATATTTCTGCTGCGAACACGTCTTCAGGCAAAGAACGAAGATCCTTTTCTAAAAAACTCATTACGCAACAAATACTATTTTGACATTTCCACTTCCCGTAGTGTTGGACAACTAACTTTTATGTAACTCGCTCTTATCAAACACATCTACCACGAATGTCATTGTATTATGCGGGGTATTAGAATACAATCAAAAAAGGTTTATTTGTGGTGCTTATGGACGGTGGAAGAGTTACCGTGTACACAGATGGTGCTTGTTCCGGCAATCCAGGACCAGGCGGATGGGGCGCGGTGTTGCTATTTGATTGCGGCGAGGAACGCAGAGTGTCCGGTGGGTGTAAGGAGACCACAAACAATAGGATGGAGCTCACTGCTGTCATTGAAGCTTTAGTAGTGCTTGATGGCAAACATGATGTGTGCATTAATACTGACAGTATATATGTGAAGAATGGCATTACGTCATGGATTCATACGTGGAAATTAAATGGGTGGAAAACATCCGGCAAGTCTGCGGTCAAAAATGTTGATTTATGGATGAGACTTGAAGAGTTGGTTTTGCGTCACAACATGGAATGGAAGTGGGTTAAAGGCCATTCGGGAGATAAGTATAATGAAGAAGCAGATGTGTTGGCGAGGAGAGAGGTAGAGCGTCAGTTAGCGTTACTTTGAGTGCCGTGTGCGTTTTTCTCAGTGATCCTTCTGGTGTGTACGCCATGAATTATGAATTCTATCGTGTGGTCATTTGTAAAGTTAGTAATTGTGGCTTCTGTCCTACTTATGGGGGGATTGCTGTACTACAATATTAGGACGAATGACACGCTTGAGCTGCGTTTCGGTTTTATGGATCTCTACTTACGGAATAAGCTTTCTAAGTTGTTTTCCAACGCTGATGTTAAGATGCAAGACATGATGCTTACGTGGCGAAAAGCAGATGAAAACTTCTTCTTACATTCCACGGGTGTGAAAATTCGCAATGAAGAGTTTGGTATCGACATAGATATACCGGAGATTTCCGTCTATTCTCGTGTGGGAATACTATTCCTGTGGGGAGACTGGGGAGACAGTCGCGTAGATATTCCAAAAATCAACGTCAACTTTTCAGCGAGCAAGAATAGTGCGGGCAGCAGCGAGAAACAGCTCGAAGAAGACATGCGTGATACCCTGTCTAATGTTAGAGAGAAACTTTTTGGACTCTTTAAATCGAATGTGCCCATAGAAATTGGAAGTTTGGTGCTCAGGGATGAAAGCGGTGATAGCATTACGCTTGATTCTGTGACCATGGGTACCAGAAAGGAATATGATGGCCGGGTTTTTAGCATAGGATTTTCTGAAGAAGGGGTATCCACTGTCAGTATGCGATTGTCCGAACAATACAGGGATGTGGTCTCCCTGCATGTATCGTACGACCATTTCAACACCAAGTTGCTTAAGTATCTCGCAGTTTTTGATAGCAGATTTGCCATGTATAGTGATCTTGTTATATCTGGAACTGCCGATATAGTGCTAGATGCGGATGGGCAAGTGGAATATGGCGACATAAATCTTTACAGCCTGCAAGGTAGGATGCCATATATACTCAGGGACAAAGAGCTTAAAGTGCAAAGATTTCGCGCTAGAGCGAGATATAGCGACCATAAGCTATCAATAACTAATTTTAGTCTTTTTGTGGATGAAGTGGCATTCAAAATGAATGCATCTTTAGACTCCGTAAGTGGACAACTATACGTCAATATAGGCGGCTATGAGCTGGGGACGGCAAAAGTATGTGACCATTGGCCTGAGTCTTTTTACCCTCAGGCCAGAGATTGGTACTGCACCAACGTACTTGAAGGGTCTTTCCGCGAGCCACAAATATCTTTTCACGGCTCGATTAACGACATAAATAACCCTGCAAAGTATAGGGTTAGTTCCCACATCAAGGATGCGGTTATCAGGATCAATGACACACTAGGGGTTGTCAGCATAGTAGACGGGGGTATGCTGCTAAATAAGGGAACTCTAGTAATCAGATCTGAAGATTATAAATTAATGAACATAACGGCCAAGGAAGGGACTGTTGTGTTGACAGATATGTGTACTGAAAATGCTGCAGCGGAAATGCAGGGCCATGTAATCAGCGATGCATATGAGTTGTATAGTGCATCAAATGCAGCTTCTATCATAGGAAGTAACGCGGAAAACATCACGGGCAGTGCATCAACCAAGTTCATTGTAAAACTAACCAATATGGGCAGTGAGAACATTCATGCCGATGTATCTGTTAAATCTGAGATACGAAATTTAAGCATCGATAAGATATTTGGCAGTTTCAATGTAAGAGATGTAAACATGAACTTCTCCCTAAAAAACAGCGACATAGACATAAGGGCTGTAGGCAAGATGAATTCGAGAGATATGACTTTTACTGCGAAAAGGGAGTCAAAGGATGCGGGCAATCCCGATGCAATCGTACGTTGCGAGTTCGATGGATACATTTCGGGAGATGACTTGATGAATTTCAGCACGGTAGCAAATGCTGTGGGTATAAGTGGGTATTCTAAGGCGAAAATATCTTGGATGGCTGATTATTCCCAAAGCGATAATGCAAAGATGAGCGGAATTCTTGATATTTCTACTCTTACAGTGGGGGAGAGATACCTCAAATTAGATGACAAACAGGAGGGAATTTTTGAATTTTCATCTACCATAAGCCCCAACAAAGACATAGATGTGCAGTATGCACGTGTTGTAGGCAGAGACATAGATATAAACATAAAGGGAAAGATAGGAGAAAGAGAGGTTGATCTAATTGCTGACAAAGTTAAATTCCTACGTACAGATGTAAAGGCATACGTTAAGTACCTAAATGGAAGCACCGATATAAAGTTCAGAGGGAACATTCTAGATTTGCACGGGCTACAATTAGGCGCCTTTTTTGGTGAGAAGTCCGGCATGCAAAATGTAAATGTTGACATGTATGTCAAGGATGCACTCATGAATAACGACGTAGCTATAAAAGACCTAATGTTCACCTTAAAGCGTGATGAGAATAAACCTATGCAAGTCAAGGTGAGGGGGCTCTTTGCTGATGATAACTCAGAAATGAACATCGAATATGGCCCAAGGGGGCTTGAAGTTTTTGCTGGTAACGCGGGAAATTTTCTGAGGGCTACCGATGTTTTGACCACTGTAGAGGGAGGAAAATTATCTGTATACATGTATCCATACCATGGCAACAACAAAGAGCCGGCAAGCGGGATATTTTCTCTTACGAGGTTCAATATTGTTAATGCTCCCATACTTGCGCAGATACTGACTCTCTCGTCGTTAAAGGGTATAAGCAACACATTGAGGGGTGAAGGAATTCATTTCAGCAAGCTGAATGTGCCATTTAGGTATACCAGCGACACAATAAGCTTTAGTGAATCTTGGATGGAAGGAGCAGAGCTGGGTATAAGCTTTGGTGGTCAAGTGAACTTGAATGTAAGAGACTTTGACGTAAGTGGGCAGA
Organism: Anaplasma bovis; assembly: GCF_036903315.1. Classification (NCBI taxonomy): domain Bacteria; kingdom Pseudomonadati; phylum Pseudomonadota; class Alphaproteobacteria; order Rickettsiales; family Anaplasmataceae; genus Anaplasma; species Anaplasma bovis. Next base: position 7,036 of record NZ_JAWLNY010000012.1, read on the forward strand.
TAGTTCCCGCATATGCAGTAAGTAAAATGGTATGGCGCACCCCATTGGTGGGAAAATTACTCACTGGCGGTCACAGTAGAGGCATAGTTGCCATAGACTACAAGGTTAAGGGTACAGCAAAGGTACACGATATTTCAGTTAACTTCTTGTCCATTCTAACGCCCAACCTTCTAAAAAGAGCATTGAGGGTTCTGGACTACAAGATTATGAAGCAAGATGACAACCATACACGTGAGAATAGTAACTTAACTGACAAGGCTGCGTAATATTGTGTCCATGTGATATGCACAATTTATGTCGGTGTTGAAGTTTAACAACTTTTGTGGCAGATTGCTTGTGTGTGATGTATAATCAAGGCCGCGTAGAGGCTGATAAAGTTGGAGATATTAATGGGGGAAAGTACCACCAAGGGCGCGCGTCGCTCTAGGGTTTTGCTTAAAGTGTCTGGTGAGGCACTAGTAGGAGAGCGAGAGTTTGGATTTGATCACAGTGTTATTCTTAAGCTGTCACAGGACCTAAAAAGGGTATGGGAACAGGGAATAGAATTATGCCTAGTGATAGGCGGGGGAAACATATTTCGTGGGTCTTCTGCACTTCCGGGTTTTGAAAGAGCTGGGAATGATTACGTTGGAATGTTGGCAACGATGATCAATGCTCTTGCCGTGCAAAATGCACTGGAAGGAATGGGTGTAGATTGTAGGGTTCTTTCTGCGATACCTGTAACTTCCGTGTGTGAGACATACATACGCAGGCGTGCTGTCAGGCACTTGGAAAAGGGCAGAATCGTGATATGTGCTGCGGGAATAGGAAGCCCGTTTTTTACTACGGATACTGCAGCTGTACTTCGTGGCATCGAGATGCGGTGTGATGTGATATTCAAGGGAACGCAGGTAGACGGCGTATATTCTTCTGATCCAAAGAAGGATCGTTCTGCAGTCAGGTATGATGAAATTTCGTATCAGGATTTATTATCCTCTGACTTGAGGATAATGGATGCAGCGGCTGTATCCCTGGCTAAGGAGAACTCTATTCCTATTATAGTATTTGACCTTGGTAAGGATAATGCCTTTTCAGAAGTTGTAAAAGGCAACGGGATTTTTACTACTATATCTTAAGGGGAGGGGTAGAGAGTTTATGGAGGACAATAATGTCAAGCGTGATATGCAGACAAGGATGGAGAGAACCTTATCTGTATACATGAACGATATAGCTGGCATTAGGACTGGTAGGGTTAGCACCACGCTTCTGGAAGGAGTTGCCGTGAACTACTATGGTAACAGGGTAAAGTTGAATACCTTAGCTAGCATAACCGTATCTGGTAGGACTTTATTGATTTCCTTGTGGGATGCAAGTTTGCTTGGTGAGGTGAAGTTTGCATTAGAGAGTTCGAATCTTGGGTTCAGCATGACATGCGAGTCTAGTACCATAAGGGTAGTTGTTCCTGAGCTAACTAATGACATGAGGAAGAATCTTGTCAAAATGTTAAACAAGATCACAGAGGAAAGTAAGGTTTCTGTACGTAACATCAGAAGAGATGCGATAGACAGGCTGAAGTCTATGCAGAACAACAAAAAGATCTCTGAGGATGATTTTCACACAGAAAGTGCAGAGATACAGAAGACTACTGACGAGTTTGTGAAAAAAATAACCGATGCTTTTGTCGCCAAGGAGAAAGAAATTCTGGGCTGAGTCTCTCTAGTGTGTCTATGGGTTTACAGTTGTACTTGTGTACACCATAAAGCCTGCTGTGGTGGCTGGGGATCACGTTCTGCTCCTGGTTACTATATATGTGTCACGCAGTTTATGAAATGAGCAATGTAAGTGTGTTACGATATATGTATACACCCATGCAGAGAATTCTTGTATAGCAGGTTTTGCAAAGCATTTAAATAGGTAAATCTGGTAGACAGCACCATGCGTGTATGACTAAGATAGCAGTGTGTTTTCTGAGCGTATGTGTGATCATGGGTTAATACTGTGGCTTGAAAGGCTTTATTTGGAGGAGTCCATGGATATAAAGAAGTGGTGTCGTGAAAAGTTTGACTGCTGTGCTCCCAAACTGAAGAAGGATGTGACTAATTACAAAGCTCTCGTTATGGATAAAAACTTGATGGTACGTGTGTGTACATCGGGTGTTGTGGGTGTAGTATTTCTGGGAGGATTGTTCTCTGGAGGCCTAATATTCCACTTGCTGCTATTCTCTCTCCTCATGGTATCGTCATTCGAGTGGTGTTGTATGACGTCAGGAAACAGACTACTGTACATTCCAGCGACGTTTATTTTGGCGCTTCCATACGCGTCTCTTGCTTACATATACAATATGCAGCACGGTACCATAATACTGATGTGGCTTATATTCAGCGTATGGATTACGGATACGGCTGCGTATTTTTTCGGGAAAACCTTTGGCAAACGAAAGATACTGCCTACACTTAGCCCAAACAAAACATGGATGGGGTTATGGGGAGGTACGGCATGTAGTGCAGTGGCTACTTTTGTCATGTCAGTTATTTTTGGCATATTTTTTGTGGCCGATTCCTTCGTAATAGGTGCTGTAATTGCTCTTCTTGTACAAATTGGAGATTTTACTGAATCTGGCGTTAAACGGCTATGCGACGTTAAAGATAGTGGATTTGTCTTACCTGGTCATGGAGGCGTAATGGACAGGATGGATGGGTTCATCTTTGCTGCGCCTGTAGTGGCATGCTACATAAAGAGCTTTTCTAAGTTCTTTTCTGTATAGACTAGGAATTATAACAGCTCCTTCCCTCATGTGGCGAGCGGGGGATTGAGTCTATTGTCCTGAATGTTGCTCAATTCTGTTAAGTACTTCTCTATATCCGTCCAACACATCGCCCAACTTCAGGCGATATCGGTATAGCTTGGGGGATTAGGGCAGTCATTATCCCGTGAAGCGCGGTAGGGATCGAGTCTATTGTCCTAAGTGTTGCTCAATTCTGTTAAGTACTTCTCTATATCCGTCCAACACATCGCCCAACTTCAGGCGATATATGTCTTTGTCCAGAACCTTTCCGCTAGACTTATCTACAAGCCTGCACGTATCAGGACTTATTTCATCTCCCAGCACGATATTGCCAGAGTGTTTGCCAAATTCTAGCTTGAGATCCAATAATTGAATGCCAATGGCATCAAACACTGACCGTAAAGCCTGGTTAATCTGCAATGCAGAGGCCCGAATATGTGCTACTTCGGCACTTGTAGCCAATGAAAAGTTTATAATATGATCTTCAGAAATCATGGGGTCGGATAAGTTATCATTTTTGTAATAAAATTCCAATAATGGGGGCGATATAGCGGTCCCTTTTTCCACCCCAAACCTCTTGCAAAAACTCCCAGCCGCAATATTTCTTATCACAACCTCTATAGGCAACATGCTAAGTTTTTTGACCAGTTGCTCATTCTCATTTAGAAGCTCCACAATGTGTGTATCGATACCACACTTGTTCAAGTGCTGCATTAGGAGGTAGCTTATTCTATTGTTAATTGCGCCTTTCCCAGGAAGGGTATCAGTCCTTTCCGCGTTGAATGCCGTTATAGCATCTTTAAAGTGTTGTATCACAAATACCGGATCCCTGTGCAGAAACACAGTTTTCGCCTTTCCCTCATACAGGACTTCCCGTCGACCATCCATGGTTGCATTCTAAATTTAATACACTCAAAACTGATGAAAAATACACACGTGTACTGTATGCTCAGTAAGATACAGCATTACCGCTAATTCTATGGTGCCATTATATTTATAGGAGGCAATATGTATAGGGGAAAGTTGCGTCCTGTTAGAGGAACGAAGGACTTGCTTGGGGAAGAATACAATAAATTCAAGCATATACAGGATATTGCACAAGAAATAGGCGCCATGTATGGGTTTTCCGGGATGCAAACTCCCATTTTTGAATTCCAGGAAGTGTTCTACAAGATGCTGGGTGATTCTTCCGATATAGTCGGGAAAGAGATGTATACTTTTCAGGATAGAGGAGGTGATACACTTGCATTGAGACCAGAATTCACTGCAGCGATAGCTAGAGCATTTTTGTGCGAGAATCTGCCAGTGCCGTCAAAATTGTTTACCACGGGTCCTGTTTTTCGATACGAAAGGCCGCAGAAGTGTAGGCATAGGCAATTCCACCAGATAAATTTTGAGCATTTCGGAGCCACGCATTACATGTCGGATGTTGAAATAATGATGCTCTCATACGACATACTGTGTGCATTGGGAATAGAAAACCAAGTTCAACTTGAGATTAACTTTCTTGGTAACGATGAAGCCATGAAGGAGTACAAATGCATACTGCTCAAATATTTTGAATCACGTGTGTCAGCGCTTTCTGAAGATAGTCAAAGAAGGCTACTAATGAACCCTTTACGAATACTGGATTCCAAGGATGCGCGTGACATAGAGGTGCTTTTGGATGCTCCAGCGATTGCAGATTGCTTAAGCAGTGAATCACGTGGAGTATTTGAAAAGATACTGGAAGCGTTAACTGATCTAGAAATTCCTTTTGTCGTGAACAACAAACTAGTCAGGGGACTAGATTATTATTGTGGCACAGTTTTTGAGTTTAGAACTACCAAGTTAGGGGCACAAGATGCCGTACTTGCGGGTGGTAGGTATGATAAACTCATTGCTATGATGGGAGGAGATAGTGTGCCAGCTATAGGCTTTGCTGGAGGACTAGAACGTATCTCTGCGTTGATAAGCTATGAAGAAAAAAAGGAATTTTGCATATACATTTTGCAGATTTGCGAGGGTGGAGAAACTTATACAGCACAATTGGCGCATAAATTGAGGGGAGCAGGGATAAAAGTTGTGTGCGATTATACGGCCTGCAGTTTACGTGCTGGCCTTAGACGCGCCGGCAAATTCGCAGACATAGTACTTATAGTGGGTGAATCTGAACTAGGCAACGGTACGGTTTCATGTAAGCAGATGGAAACAGGAGTTCAAGAGGAAATTCCCATAGAAAACGTTGTTGAATACGCGGCAAAGTACATGAAAGAGCTCTTGTCTGCGTCCGCATGACCCAACTACCACAGAAGGGGGCGGTAATGTTTAACCTAGAAGCCAAACTTTTGCAGCAGATAGCATATAATATGTGTTCTATCTAGCCACGTTTTTGCTAGTCAGTGCTTACATGAAAGCGCTATTACCATGGATGAATGTGGATGCAAAAGTGCTATTGCTGCGGAAGAAGCTACTTTTTCCCTTGCAGATTTCCTTAAAGTTAACGCGTTGGCGAAAATCTCTGTTCAACGAATGCACACAGGGAAAGCCATTCCCATAAGATGAGGTTACTTTTTCTTTTGTTCTTCTGTGAACATAGAGACAAAAGATCTATCGCTATCTAATGGGTGCGCGCATTGAAAGCTACTTGCTTCTTGTATATTTCCAAGTGAATTTGGAGGCCCAAGATCTCTGGTCAATGAACGCATTGAAAGCTACCGCAGCAGACTGGGGCCGTTTCGTCCATTTTCTTCCGGTGGGAAGCTGCTACCCACTTTTGGTGAAACACGGCAGAGAAAACTATTGCAGCCAGACGAAGCGTAGCTAATTTTCGTCTATCTTTCTTCTAGCGAATGCGTACGGAAAGAGCTATTTCACCGTGGGGTGAAGCTACTTGCTTCTTGTATATTTCCAAGTGAACATGTTGGCGAAAATCTCTGTTCGATGAGTGCACACAAGGAAGGCTGCTGCAACAAAACGGAGCCACCTTTTCGTCTATTCCCATTCAAGTTAAACACGGTAGGGAAATCCGTCACAGCCGGGAAGGCTACCTTTTCTTTTCCTCTACTACCATGGAAGAATGTAGGCACACAGTGTCGTTGCCTTAGATGCGACTACTTTCTCTCTCGCAGATTTGCTTCAAGCGAAAGCAGGGATGGAAAATCTATTGCTACTAAACGAGTGCACACAGGGAAAGCTACTGCAATAAAATGGAGCTGCTTTTTCGTATCTTTTCTTCTAGTGGGGCACGGTCGAGAAAGCTATTGCAGCCAGATGAAGCTATCTTTTCTTTTCGTCTATTTCACCCTGTATAATGTCTCGTAGAGTTTGTAAATCGCTCGACCCTACGAAAACAGTGTCCCCAACTACCACAGAAGGTGTGCCAGTAATGTTCAGCCTAGAAGCCAAGCTCCTTGTAGCAGATAACATGTCCTCTATCTTGCCACTATTCTCCTCCAATGAGCGTGTGAAGCTCTCTTTGCTTATCCCTATGGATTCCACTATATCTATGATCGCAGCTTCCGTAAATCGCCCACTATGATTCAACGCTGCGTAGTAAAAATCTATGTACTTGTCGCTGTTTATAAGGTACACGGCAAGCGCAGCACGTGCGGCTAGTGTTGATGATTCTCCCAGTGTTGGTAGGTCCCTGAACGATATACGGGCTTTTTCGTCCGCTAAAAGCTGTTTTATCTGTGGAAGGACAGCTTTGCAATATCCACACGAGTAATCAAAAAACTCCACTAGCAGTATGCCATCTTCCCCCGCCCCGAAAGAGGGATAGGAATTATCTTCCAGATCAAGTTTACTTTCCAAGATTTTAGTGCGTGTTTTGCGCTTATTTATTGCTACCTGGCCCCTGCTGATAGCATTCACAACTTTGTCAGGATTTTTGTATATGTACTCTTCAATTATCGCTTCTATTTCGCTGCGATCCCGGCCTTTCACTGCAGACACCCACATCCCCATGAGCGGAAAGCTAGCAACCAGTACTATGAGTCCCAGCAAACAGAATATCCTAGCCACTTCGTATCCTAAAAGATAACCTTCATTATAGGGACGACTAGCACAAACTTTCCCAGCAGTCAAGGACGGTAAGAATTGCGCGTACAAATGAGGCGCGGTTTTAAAACATTGTATGTCTTTATATAAAACGCTGCTATCTTAACTCAAAGCTGGGACACTAAAGGAGTTGTAGTATTTAACTGTATGTACATTTACAGTATAATCTCGACGTATTGTGGTGATGGCAAAATGTGTAGCGGTAAGCCAGAAAAAGAGCCTACAGTGGTTAGTGTGTGGCTTGCAATTTGCTGTGGACTAGTTCTGCTGATGGTACTAGTAGGGGGCATTACCCGTCTTACGGGTTCTGGACTTTCAATTACGGAGTGGAAACCTGTTACAGGTATAGTCCCTCCTATAGGGAAAAAGGGCTGGCTGAAAGAAAAAGAAAAATACGAAAAGACTCCGGAATATCAACATATTAACTCTGGAATGTCGCTGGGAGAATTCAAGCGAATATATATGGTAGAGTATCTGCATAGACTACTGGGCAGATTGTTGGGAGTAGTGTTTCTTGGGCCATTTTTGTATTTTGCTACAAGACGGAAAATAAGAAATGCACTCACAGTGCGAATGTGCGTGACCCTAACATTAGGTCTAGGACAAGGCGTTATGGGGTGGCTTATGGTCAAAAGCGGACTTGTTGATGTACCCTATGTCAGCCACTATAGGCTAGCAATGCATTTATTCCTAACAGTGCTGCTATTTTCTATTTTGTGGTACAGCTGCCTAGTAAGTGCGGGGATACGTAATACTTACGCAGTCTCTGCGTGCAAGTATGTGGTTGTAGTATTGGTTTACTGCACTACATGTGGGCAGATGATACTAGGAGCTATGGTAGCTGGATTGGATGCAGGGCTTATATTCAATACATTTCCTCTCATGGACGGTTCGCTGGTACCCAGTGAGATATTCGCCCTACCCCCACTAAGTGGGGGTTTTTTGAACAACGGCATGGTAGTGCAGTTCTTGCATAGGGCATGTGCAACCACATTACTCATACTTGCAATTGTCACAATGGTATTGTGCAGGAGACTTAGCGCCGTAGTACTCGGGACGTGCATAATTGGGCAATTTTTTATAGGCGTTGTGACACTACTAAATAGCGTTCCCATATGTTGCGCATCCGTACACCAACTTGGGGGATTTGCAGTTCTTGCGGTGGAATTGTATATGCTTACTGTCATGAAAGTTTCCAAGCAATAAAGCAGGTGGTGTAGTACTCAATTGAGGAAAATTACTGCGTAAAGATGGCAATACTGTCTCAAACTTTATTAGAAAACGGCTCTAGGTTCTTAGCAGATTATCATGAAAAAAAATAACGGATGATTTTTTCAATTACATTGTTTGATTGTCTGAACTGTCAACGCTCGAATTACCATTTAAATGGATAACTTGTGCTCCATCAAATACTCTTTCAGGGTCATGTCCTGCAAGTAAAACAATTCCTCTGCGTTCCACCCTCGTTAATATCAAGTTTTTAACTAATTCCACGGAATTATGGTCCAAATTTGTGAAAGGTTCATCTATCAGCCACACGTGGGTATTTGATATTAGAAGCCTTGCTAATGCGACCTTTCTTTTCCACCCACATGATAGGTGCCTGAATTTTGTATAAAGTATGTTGTGGAACCCGAAAAAATGTATGGCTGATTCTACCAATTCTTCAGTTTTCCTGCAGTCTGTCCAAAATTTTAAAGCATCCAGAACCATCATGTTTTCCCTGCAGGCATTTTTGTGACCTATGTATGTGATGTCAGAGATACATGAGCTGGAAGTCGTTATTTTTTCGCCATTTAGCGTAACATTTCCGAACCTAGTGGGAAGTAGACCCACGATTATCCTTAATAATGAAGTTTTTCCACTGCCATTTTTGCCAGTAATCAGAGTTAAAGACCCTTCTTTTGCCGTGAAGCTTAGGTTCTTAAAAATCACACGCTCACCGCGTATGCACGCAATATTAGAGCACTCCAACACGCTTTTATCCTTTCTCCTCCCCTAACCTACACAGTATATCGACATGTACCAAGAGCCACGACAAGCACGAAAAACGTGCACACACAGTTGAAAAGGCGTCGTACATATTACACCTAGAATCAGCCGACTATAGGTAACGTGACGCCATCCTGATGCATATACTTCCCATTTATTTCGTCGTAGGAAATACTGCATTGTTCGCTTCCTTCCAGGAAAACGAACTGGCACGCTCCCTCAAATGCATATACCTTCACGGGCAGAGGAGAAGTGTTTGAGAACTCTAAAGTAACATGCCCTTCCCATCCTGGCTCCAGAGGTGTCACATTTATCACAAGACCACACCTAGCGTATGTTGACTTACCAACACATAGGACCATCACGTTTTTTGGAATTTTGAACCACTCTACAGTTTTCCCCAGCATGAAACTGTTTGGAGGTATGATGCAGTAGTCCGCTTTTATGTCTACAAAACTGTCATGGGAAAAATTTTTGGGGTCCACTATAACAGAATGAGTATTGGAAAATACCTTGAACTCATTGTCCAACCTAGCGTCGTACCCATATGAAGACAGCCCGTATGAAAGCACGCCACACCCGCGCTTGTGATCAACAAACGGAGAAATCATTCCTTCACTTGCGGCCTTTTCTTTAATCCAATGATCCGGCATCACAGACATAAGATCCCCACAATAACCAAGCTGAATCTTCAAGTCTATAGACCAAGGGCCATAAAAGCAAACAAAACTTTCAATATAATAACAGGTGCATGCATGCAAACACTACCATTCATTGTGTGTCTTAAAGCGCACATGATAAAGAAAAACAACCCTTCAAAGTTGTTTTTAAGTACTAAAAATTGAAAAAACGCAGAGATAACACACCCGGTAGTAACTATGACTCCAAATTATCACACAACTCTGCAAATATGTACGCATATGCGTGTACGTTATAGGCCTTAATACACATATGTTTTGGGAGGAATATTTGCTCCGCATTGTGCCTGTAATACTAACATTTCTCTTGCAATACCACGTATTAAAATATAGTCTCTGATCGCCGTGGACTTGTAACTCGTGCGATGATGTTTCAGGGTTATTTGATGCGGTTGTTTGTCTTGGTATTTTAAGGGTTTTTAATGTCTCAGTTAGTGGATGAGAAAGCGTTCTACACCGGTCATGTTAAGTGGTTTAGCGTAGAGAAAGGCTATGGGTTTATTTGTAAGGATGGCTCAAGCGGAGGTAAATTGGGTGGTTCTGGATTCGGACAAGGTGATAAGGATGTCTTCGTGCATATAACATCACTGCAGAGAAGCAGGATCGACAACCTCGTAGAGGGTCAAAGAGTTAAGTACCAACTGGATGAGAGCAACGGTAAGGTTTCTGCCGTTAATTTAGAGATTATCTCCTAGTAGTTGCGTTAAGGCACTTCTGCTTGGTGTATAGAAGGGGACATCGCTTCTCGCGTAAGTTCTTGGGTGCTGCATCCGCCTCGTGGTGGGTACTTGTCTTGGTGATGTCCCTAAATATATTCCTAATTGTGCTTTCAGTTGATGCATTTAGCGTATGGCGCTCGATGCCTGGAGGTGTGGCCTGGTTTCTTCTGTGCGAGCTGCTGTTATTCATGTTTTTGATAGCAGTCGTATCGTACGGGGTAATTCGGGTATGGATGCAGTATAAACACGGCGGCTTGGGGTTTAAGTTACGCGCCAGGGTTGTATTAGTAGTAAGTTCAGTGGGTATCATTCCTGCTGTTTTGGTTTCTGGATTTATATATCTCTTTTTTGATTACGGCGTTAGGTTATGGTTTCATAACAATATAAGGCCGGCACTTTTACACTGCGCGTCGGGAATGAGCGATAGCAGCGGGTGTGTTGCTGCTGTTATGGGTTCTGATGTTGATCATCTCCTGAAATACATGGGGCAAGACTACAAGAATTACTCAGAGAAAAAAATGCATGAAGCGGCTCGCATGTTCAACTTTTCTGAGATACTCCTCGTAAATAATGAGAAAACTGTTCTTAGTTCTGCGGCTGGTAGCGCATCCTACGTGAAGCATATCTCCCATATTAAGGTTCCTGAACGTGATGCAGACGTAATCACAATTGTCGATAACAATGTTGTTGCTACTGCAAAACTACTGTCTACTTCACCGTATGTGTACGTTGTTGCATTCCGGTCAGTAGAGGGTTTGGGTGACTACGTTTCACGTGACAAAAGATTTGCTCATTACCAAGAGAACCTAAGTTTGCAGTTGTCGTTCTTGCAAATCCAATTCTTCACCGTGTTCCTCTTTTTATTGTGTGCAGTATTATTCGGAACGGTGTGGATAGGTGTTGGTTTGGGGAAAAGTATAACAGAAAAATTATCCGCACTATTTGATGCAACTCAGAGAGTTTGGGGAGGGGATTTTGATTTTAAGATTGAGAATAAGGGTAATGAACAAGAAGAGCTCACAACGGTTATAAGCGCGTTTAATCACATGGTAGCCAGGCTTGGTGAGCAAAGATTGCAATTGGAAAACGCATACCGGGAGATCAACGATAGGAATAAGTTTGTAGAGACGGTTCTAGCTGGGGTTTCTTCAGGAGTTATCGCTGTGTCTTCGTTTCGCAGCGTTACTTTGATGAATATCAGAGCTATGAACATACTGTTGTGTGACAGCTTTGATGCATTGTCCATAGATGATGTATTTCCCGAAGTAGTGGAGCTTTTCAAAAATGAGACAGGCAGAGGTGATATTACAATAGTTAGGGATCAGAAATCACTGGTACTGTCAGTTAATGTTGAACGATTAAAAGCACAGGGATTTATTATTACATTTGAGGATATTTCTGACCTGGTAGAAGCGCAAAAACAGGCGGCGTGGGCTGATGTAGCAAGAAGGGTTGCGCATGAGATAAAAAATCCTATCACTCCCATATATCTGGCTGCAGAGAGATTAAGTAGCAAATATGCAGAGCAGATAGTATCGGGAAAAGAGACTTTTCTTAGGTATACAGACACTATTATGAGACACGTATCAAGTATCAGTGGGATTGTGGATGAGTTTGTGAAGTTTGCAAGAATGCCTAGTTCAGTTTTCAAAATGTGTGATATCTCTTCGGTGATTAGAGAAATAAGCTTTTTGGGACAATTTGGAAGGAACACCGTAAACTACGACCTTGTGCTTCCCGATAAAGAGGTCTGTATACTAATGGATCGTGAGCGTATGTCGCAGGTCTTTGTGAATATATTTAAGAATGCTTGTGAGTCCATAGATTCCAGCACTAACGTCGATAACGGATGCATAAAAGTCATAGTTTTGGAAAATGAAAAAGGAGTTTCGGTAGAAATAAGAGATAATGGTATTGGGTTTTCTGAAGATATGATTGACAAGTTGACAGATCCATACGTTACAACTCGTGACGGAGGTATGGGACTCGGCTTGGCTATAGTCAGTAAAATATTGAATGAGCACGGTGCGTCCATCAGTTTTGGCAACTTGTCGGAAGGTGGGGGCGTTGTATTTATGACTTTTTAGATGGACAATTGAATGTTAATTTGCACTACCCGTGAACTGTCAGAGTTTTGTGATCTTGTTTTGCAAGATAATCCAGAAAGTGTGGCCGTAGACACGGAGTTTGCTAGAAGCTTTAACGACTATTACCCTGAATTGTGTTTGTTGCAGATTGCATGCGGAAAACATAGCTGTGTAATTGATGTCCTGAGGAAGGATTTAGATCTTTCTCCAGTACTGAGAATTTTTGATAACACTAAGATCTTCAAAGTTTTTCATGATTGTCGACAAGACCTCGAGGCGCTATCACTGGTGCTTGCCAGTACACCCAAGCCTGTGTTCGATACCCAGATAGCGGCTATGCTGTGTGCATATTATGAAAATTTTGTCGGGTATTCGAAATTAGTTGAAGAGTTTTTGGATATAAAGCTTAATAAGCTGCTATTCAAGAGGGTAGATTGGACACATAGACCCCTGTCAGAGGGCAAACTGCGTTATGCTCTGGATGACGTTATATACCTAGACAAATTATACTGGATCTTCAAGGACATGTTGCATGACCAAGGAAAGACTTCCTGGTTCGCTCAAGAGATGGAAAATGTAGAAGATATATCAAACTGCAACTATGGCTCCATCCTGGAAGGAATGAACTTTTTTTCTGATCTCACAGATTCGCAAATGATCATCGCTATATCTGTTATTGAATGGAGAGAGAAGGTAGCGCGCTTACTAAACATAAATAGAAATATTGTCATGTGTCCGAAATCTGCTTTGTGCGTCATAAAAGAATTGGGTACTGGAGGAGGGGAAGAAAAACTGCGCGCTTACGTCAATGATGCGTATCTGCGGAACCTACCTTTTGATCTTGATGACATAATAAGGAGAAACAATGAGAAAAGACCGGAGCTACAGATTGGCGTAGACTGTGACCGGTCGACTTTGAATGTGCTAGGGATATTGCTGCAAAGTGTTTGCAAGGAAAGAGAGGTATCTCAGAAGCTTGTTGCTTCTAAAAGCGATCTTGTAAGGTCTATCTGTGGTGTGGATAACAATCTTATGAGGGGCTGGAGATATGAGCTTTTCGGACATAGAATAGAGAATTTTGTAAAGGGTAGAACAAGACTTTCGTTTTCTATGGACGGGACCAAACTCTTAGCTGAGGAAGAGGAGATTGCAAACCTCAAACAACCCCACAGTAGTGAAAAGTAGGAACTCATGCACGTACTGGCACTGTACGCCTCAAGAGAACACTTTAAATAAATATATAGTTTACGCCCCACAGGAACAGGGCATATTTTCTTTAACGGGTTTAGGACAACCCACGTATTATGGAAATAATCTGAAACGTGGCACACGCAACATATTCTTACTGTCGGGTTTTAGGGCAGCGGTATGTGCTAAGTATAGCGTCTTACTATGTCCATCCAATATTCTTCGTCCATGAGCTCAACTTGCATGGATAGTGCGGCTTTGTGCTTATTTCCTCCAGGAGTGCCCCCTACTATTAAAAAATCTGTGCCCTTTGATACTGTTTTACCGACTTTTGCCCCCAATGACGTGGCTATACTGCTCGCCTCAGCCCTTGTCATGCTCTGCAGCACTCCCGTGAAAACGACGACTTTGTTCGTCAGAGGAGATGGTTTTATAGTGTGTTGGGTACTGTCAGCGCTTGTATCATCCACAATATTCAGTTTTGCTCTCAGCAACCTTACGACGTTAAGGTTCTCTTGTGATGAGAAAAACATCTTTAGAGAGCTAATTCCTTCAATTCCAATTCCGTCTATATCAATTGAAGATTCTGCCTCTTCTGATGCAAGAGATACCATGGAGTTTATCCAATTATCACAGGATATATAATGCCTAGATAAAGCCTCTGCCGCACTTTTCCCTATTAACCTTATTCCGAGCGAAAATATGAAATTACTTAGCCGTACAGTTGTGCTCTGCTGAATAGCATCCAGTAGGTTCTTTATCGATTTTTCTCCCCATCCATGCCACTGAGATAGGTTTTCCTTTTCTAGCGTCTCTTTCAATGAGAAAATATCGACTATGTTGCTTATATACCCCTGATTTAAAAAGAATTCTACCTGCTTACCGCCCAGACCCATGATATTCAGCCCTTCTCTGGAAGCAAAGTGTTTTATCCTTTCAAGAGCTTGTGCTTTACACGATAACTCTGCCCTACACCGTATGGCTACTTCTCCTGGCTCACGGTGTAACAAGCTCCCGCAGGACGGGCAATGAGTGGGGAAGACAAACTTTTCCAATTCTCTCCCCGCTCTCGCGCTTTTATCCACTTCAGAAATTTGCGGAATAACATCTCCGGCTTTTTTTACTGTTACGTAGTCACCTATGCGCACATCCTTGCGTGCTATCTCGTCTATGTTGTGAAGACTTGCTCTCGATACGACAGTTCCACCTATGTTTATGGGTTCTAACTCTGCTACCGGAGTTATAACACCAGTGCGACCCACTTGCATTGTTATGCACTTCAGCTTTGTTCTAGCTTCTGTGGACGGGAATTTATATGCTATCGCCCACCTTGGATATTTAGCAGTTGCCCCGAGCACTCGCTGTGAGTTCACACTGTTCACTTTGTATACCACACCGTCTATGTCATAGCCGAGTTCGCTTCTTGTGTTGTACATTTTCTCATAGAATGAAAGTGCTTCTTCTAAATCACGTGCAAGGAGAAAATTACTGTTTGTACAAAATCCCCACTCCGCGAGCTTCTGTAGTGCTTTTTGCTGTGTTTCTATTTCGCTGCCCATCACGGAATACGCTACATATCGCAGATTACGGTCTTTTACGGAGTTGCTATCCAACTTACGCATAGATCCCGCTGCTGCATTGCGAGGGTTTGCAAAATTGTACTTTTCCCTTAGCTTCTCGAAATCTGCATGGTGCATATATATTTCGCCGCGTATCTCTAAGTGCGGTGGCGCGTTTGACAATGTGCTGGGCAATCCTTCTATTACTGCAGCGTTGGCGGTTATGTCCTCACCGTAATATCCGTTACCTCTGGTAGCTACACGAGTAAGAACTCCCGACTCATATACTGCTGCAAATGACATTCCGTCTATTTTGGGCTCACAAGAAATCTCCACAGTGCTGATACCAAGTGAGCGGCTAAGTCTTGTAATGAATTTTTCTACATCTTGAACTGTAAAAGCATTTTCTAGAGATAACATGGGCTCGGAGTGCGCAATTTTTGGGAGGCGCGTGCCCACCATCGGAGAACCTATCACTCCTTCGTAGTCATCAAACTCGCTTAGCTCGGGAAACTCCAGCAGCAAATCCCTCTTTTCCTTTACAAGCGCATCGTACTCCGAATCTGCAATTTCAGGATCATCATGACCGTGGTACAGAGCATCATGGTGCTTAAGCTTCGCGTTGATGGCGGCTAACTTACGTTGCTGTACTTCGAGCATTGGTGAACTACTCAGTCCTTGATTATTCCCTTGCTCTTTAAAACTTCAAGCAGCTCTCCACTTGCGTACATCTCACGTACTATGTCGCAGCCACCGATGAATTCGCCCCTTATGTATAGCTGGGGAATAGTGGGCCAGTCTGCAAACTTCTTTACAGCCTCCCGTAGTGCAGGATCTCTCAAAACGTCTATATCCTTGAAAGATACCCCGATACGCCTTAACACTTCAACGACCATACCTGAAAAACCACACTGTGGTGCAGTTCCTGTGCCCTTCATGTAGAGCACTATGTCGTTGTTTTCTATGTCTTGTCTTATCCTGTCCATAAGATCATCACTCATCTGAACTACCCACGTATGTTTGTATTTGTAATGCGTGTATATCAATACCAGAAAGCGCATCGTAGACCATTCTGTGCTGCGCAACTCTAGACTTACCTGCAAACTTCTTGGATATGATTCTCACAGAGTAATGCTCATCATCCTCCACCAAGGGACTTATAATTACCTCCCCGTCTGGGAATGCACAATCAAGTACAGCCTTCAATTTACGGAATTCTACAGCCATATCCAAAATTCGCTAAACACTGGCGTGAGTATAACACCTTTGATTTACCAGGTAAACAGTAAGCCATATACACAAACTCTGCTCAGTTTTTCACCCATTATATATAAGCGCCGTACAGCATTTGACAGCTGGAATCGTCGAGTTTGATAGATTATCAGCCTTATCGCCCATTAACATGGTAATAGCATACGCATCATTCAAGCATCACTAGTCTGGAAATACGGTTATTCCACATTTCCATGGTGATCTCTCCCGAAATATGGGCCAACAGGTTCCCATGCCTATTGAAAATGAGAGTCTCTGGCACGCCCGTAATCTTTAACTTTTTTGCTAGCTTTCCAGTATAATCCGCCGCCACAACCAAATATGGATTTCCATGAGTTTGCAACCACTCCAGGGCCTTACTCTCTATGTCAATGTAGTCTATACCGTACAAATCTACTGCGTTTTCCTCTGCGATTCTCATCCACACTTCATGCTCTTTTAGACATGTTTCGCACCATGACGCAAAGACGCTTATTATGTAGGGTTTGTTTCTTGCCTTAATATTTGCTACGTCGAGGACGGGTCCATGTCCGGCTATCACAGGCAAAGACATGTCGCTTTGGGGCCCGTCCTTGAAGTAGACAAAAAATAGTGAAAAGGATATTGTCAGTAGCAGAATTAGTACTGCTATAGATGCTACGCGCACTCGTGTTACCTGTTATGAGTATCTTAACAATGCATACTGTAGAATCCATTTTCTACGAAAATTTTGCAAGTGAGTAGTTGTTTTCTTTGCCATATACCTAGATACTGT
>NZ_JAWLNY010000013.1:0-23520 GCF_036903315.1 Anaplasma bovis
TGTAATCTAGAATGTCGTCCAAAATCTGAAATGCCATGCCGAAATTATACCCAAAGTGTTTTAAGGCGTGCCTGTACGCATCTGATGCATCGTGGAGAATGGCAGAAGATTCGCATGCAGCAGAAAAGAGGGCGGCAGTTTTGGCGGATATTATCTCCAAGTATTTACTCAGTGTGATGTTAGGGTCTTTACTGTAAACCAGCTGCTGCACTTCCCCGGTAATCATTGTACTCGACGCATCTGAAAGCACGGATACTATTGGCAAACTACCGCAAGCTACAACCCACTGGAATGCCACAGCCAGAAGAAAATCTCCCACTAAAATGCTCGTTTTGTTGCCCCATATTGCGTTTGAGGTTTTCACCCCTCTCCTAAAAATACTTTCATCCACAACATCGTCATGTAACAAAGTGGCGCAGTGTATGAACTCTATAGCAGAAGCTACTTTGATTCTTCTAGCATCTTCGCATCCCAACATTTTACAGCACGAAAGCAGCAGCAAGGGCCTTATTCGTTTTCCGCCTGCCAAAACAAGATGGTTGATTATAGTGGCTATGTGAGAAATGCTATTGCAGCTGGCATCCTGAAAAAGATTGTGCATCTGTTGAAGCTCATCCGACACCAGGGTCTGCAAGTCACTCAACGCATAACGAAAAGAAGGAGAACTTGGCATGATTACACTACATAAACCAGCAAAAACATTTCTGAAGGACGCGCCAATCCGCAACAACACACCAAGATGGGTGTGTACACGAAAGGCCTAATTACCCTGCATACTACAGCGAATAGTAGTGCAAGAATTCTACAGGATGAGGTGTAATTTCCAAATCCCTGAGTTCTGCCCGCTTTAATTTAATGTACGCATCTATCACATCGTCGGTGAATACCCCTCCCTCGAGAAGAAAATCTCTATCCCCCTCTAGAGCATCAAGTGCTTCACCCAGTCCAGCACAAACAGGGACCAAATGCTTACTTTCCTCATCGCTCAAGTTGTAGAGAGATTTTCCACCAACTTCAACTGGGTCCAGCTTTCGCTTTATGCCGTCTAACCCAGCCATTAACTGTGCTGCAAAGCACAGATATGGATTAGCAAGCGCGTCAGGGAATCTAGCCTCTATACGCTTTGCACACGCGTTGTCATTAGGCACATATGGGATCCGCACAGCAGCAGACCTGTTGTGATGCGAATAAGCCAACCATACCGGAGCCTCAAAACGAGGTACCAGCCTTTTGTAGCTGTTAGTTGATGGATTGGTAAAAGCATTTAAAGCCCTTCCATGCGCTATGATACCACCTATGTAGTGTAGACAGGTCTCTGAGAGGCCTGCTCCGCCGTCATTCGCAAATATGTTGCGGCCATTTTTCCACAGAGACTGATGGCAGTGCATTCCGCTTCCATTGCTGTTCAGCACTGGTTTCGGCATAAATGTTAAACTCTTACCGTAAGAGCTCGCCACATTTCTCAAAACGTACTTACACTTTTGTACGTTATCTGCGCACACCACAAGTTCATCGTGATGAATTCCTACCTCACATTGAGAAGAAGCAACCTCGTGGTGGTGTAACAGAGGCCTTACCCCTACTTCTTGCAACATGGAAAGCATCTCAGCTCTCACATCATGCAAAGAGTCAACGGGAGGCATTTTCATATACCCACCCTTTAAAGGTAATTCATACCCATGGTTCATGCTGAATCTGCCATGCCCCTTGTGATGAGACTCTTGGGTACGCACTCTGTAATGTGCTTCATGCGAACTTACATCAAAACGCACATCGTCGAATACGAAAAATTCCACCTCAGGACCAAAGAAACACTTATCAGCTAAAGCTGTGGAAAGCATATACTGGTGGGCCTTGCGTGCAGTGTGTCTGGGATCGCGAGAATAGTCAGACGTGCAATACGGAGACACAACATTGCAAAGCACTACCAAAGTTGACTGCGCGAAGAAAGGATCTAGAAATGCAGTACTAATGTCCGGCATCAGAAGCATATCAGAAGCCTCTATAGGCTGCCACCCGGGGACAGAAGAACTATCGAAGGGAACACCAGATGAAAAAATTCCAGGATCAAGAGAGTGGGTACTGTGCGAGACATGATGCCACCGCCCCACCAGATCAGTGAACCTCCAATCTATGAACTTCACATTATTTTTTTCCACGTAGTCTAGTAAGTCTTTTGTAAATAGGAACATAAAAGGATCCCGAAAGAAGTATTAACAACGAACCGCTCAATGCTAACAAATTTCTTACAGTCAGGCAACAGGAAGTAGTACTTTGAAAAAGTGCTTACTAGAACATATTTCAGTGACAGAGAGGGGACTTTTCTGGACTTTTGTGTATAAAAGGGTTACGATGCGAACTGTGTTCGTGGTAGGGGTCCTGTAGCTCAGTGGTAGAGCAGGTGGCTTTTAATCACCGTGCCGCGCGTTCGATCCGCGCCGGGACCACTTTAGGTTGTGTACAAGATGCATGCGATTTAGATCCGATTTTCTTGGGGCCTTATCCGCTAGAGGGTATTTGAGCAATTGCACGGATCCTGAAGCGCTGGATAATCTCATGGCTTCTGAGCGTGTTGTTGCATATATAGGGTTTGATTGTACAGCTGCCAGCCTGCACATTGGTAGTCTTGTGCAGATTATGGTTCTCAGATACCTGATAAAGCATGGACACAAGCCAATAGTACTGCTCGGAGGGGCAACAACAAAGGTTGGTGATCCATCTGGTAAGGAGAAAACTAGGGCCGTAATCTCAGATGCTGATATAGATTTAAATAAAAAAGGGATCCTAAAGGTAATAAGCAAATTTTTCTCATCTGACGATAAAGTACATATTGTGGACAACGTTGAATGGCTAGGTGAACTGAAGTACCTAGATTTCTTGCGTGAGGTGGGTAGCAAATTTGCAGTGGGTGCTATGCTGGGTCTAGACAGTGTTAAGAGCCGCCTTAGTAGGGAGCAGAACCTTAGTTTTTTAGAATTTAATTATGTACTGTTGCAGTCGTACGATTTTGTAGAATTGTATAAGAGGTATGGGTGTGTTTTGCAAATAGGCGGATCTGATCAGTGGGGTAATATTGTAAATGGTATAGACCTCGCTCGAAAAATGGGATGCCCCCAACTGTACGGATTAACAACGAATCTGTTGCTCACTAGCACCGGTGCGAAGATGGGCAAAACCGATAAGGGTGCCGTCTGGCTAGATGGTGAATTATTGAGTCCTGAAGATTATTGGCAGTACTTTCGCAACGTTCCAGACGAAGATGTTGGCCGCTTATTGAGGTTGTTTACAGAGCTTTCTATAGATGAGATTGAAAAATTGGAAGCATTGAAGGACGAAGATATCAATGAAGCGAAGAAGATACTTGCGACAGAAGCCGTAAGAGTATGTCATGGAGAGGAAATTGCGCAAGAAATCACGCAACGCATGAGTAATGTGTTTGAACTAGGAGATGATTCTCTTCTTAAGAGCATTATGTGTGACAAAGAGTTACTACAGCGAGGTATCAGTATATCGGAGCTTTTGCATGTTATGGGATTGCAAGAAAGCATAGGTGCCGGAAGGAGATTGATAAGGGGTAGAGGGTGTAAGGTAAATGGCGCGGTAGTAGAAGATGAAAACATGGTTATATCCCACAAAGATTTTAATGAATCTGGATTCATGACTATATTCTGTGGAAAGAAACGGCGCGCAAAAATAGTTTTGAGAAGTTGAAAGTAATTTGCATCTACGTACCAGAGTATGGTATCATGAGGCACTTCTGATTTGCGTGTCTATAACCTTAGCGCGGCGCGCGTTGGGGATTTGTCTATATTGATTCTAGCTCTAACTATGATAGATTACGAGAAAGTTTTCTCTGAGAAAATAAGGGATATTAAAGAGGATGGTAGATACAGGGAATTTACGGGATTTAGGCGTATCCCAGGAGACTTTCCTCATGCTGTGGAGTGCCAGACAGGCAATGTAGTAACTCTGTGGTGCAGTAATGACTACCTGGGCATGAGCCAGAATGAAAGCGTTATGTCTGCTGCAAAAAACCTTGATGTTAGTATAGGTGCAGGTGGCACGAGGAATATCTCAGGCACTACTGAAGAGGTTATACGGCTCGAGCATTCGCTTGCTGACCTTCACAATAAACCCGCGGCTTTGACCTTCGTGTGTGGATATGTTGCTAACCAAACTAGTATAAGCACTATTCTTTCCATGATTCCGGATGTGGTTGTTTTCTCAGATGAGATGAATCATAGTTCCATGATAGAAGGCATACGCTCTGGTAATAGGGCCAAACACATTTTTAGACATAACGACGTCAATCACCTTGAATCCTTGTTAATAAAAGCGGGACCCGGCCCGAAGATGATAGTCTTTGAGTCATTATACTCCATGGATGGCGATATTGCCCCTATCAAGGAGATATGTGACCTTGCCGATAAATACAACGCTGTTACCTACCTGGACGAAGTCCATGCGGTGGGCTTGTATGGGCCTCGTGGAGGAGGCATATCTGAGCGTGAGGGGTTAACTGATAGAATTTCCGTAATCCAGGGAACGCTATCAAAAGCTTTTGGAGTTATGGGGGGATACATTGCTGGATCCAAGAGTTTGGTGGACGTTGTGCGAAGTTTTGCACCTGGATTCATATTTACTACTGCGATATCACCGCTGATAGCAGCTTCTGCCAGGGCAAGTGTTGAGCATCTCAAAAATAGCAATGTAGAAAGAGAAAAGCACAGGCTTGTTGTGAAGAAGGTCAAGGATAGTATGACAAAAGCCGGAATTGAATTTCTTCATACTGACACACATATAATTCCCATAATTATAGGGGATGCTGCCATGTGCAAGGAGATATCTTCCCTGCTGTTAAGGGAATATAAGATCTATATTCAGTCTATAAATCATCCGACAGTTTCTAGGGGAACAGAAAGACTGAGGATCACGCCTACCCCGTGTCACACAGATGAGATGATATCCCATCTAGTTAGTAGCCTGAAAGCGGTGTTTGAGAAAGTTTCTTTCCCTGGTGGAAAGAGCTATGCGTACTTTAATAAGCTGAACGCGAACAAAGTATTACCACAATAGTGAGTTATCGCCACCTACCCCGTGTCACACAGATGAGATGATATCCCATCTAGTTAGTAGCCTGAAAGCGGTGTTTGAGAAAGTTTCTTTTTCAGTAGTGAATTAATCACCACCTGCTATCCTGCCATGCGTTTTTTATCCAGATAATTCCTGTGTGAAGCGATATCCTACATATTTGAAAGCTTATTTCATGATCCCTGAACCTAGGATTTCTAAAAACAAAAAGTTTAGCGGTTCTCAAGATAGAAGCACGTTGTTTTGAACTTAATGGAATATCTGCGTAGCAACGCCTGGATATACTGGTTTTGACTTCCGTGAAAAAAAGAGATTTACCCCTTAGAGATATTATGTCTATTTCTCCTACATAGGTTTTATATCTATGGTAGAGGATTTTTTGTAATTTTACTTTGAGAATCAGTATTGCAATGAGCTCCCCCGCATATCCAACTGCATTTTTTGAGTGCTTCAATGCGATACGAGACTCCTTCACTCTAAGAAAAAAATTTCTAAGCCCCATATTGGTGTGTGATAGTGCTATATGCCACAATGGGTATACATATCATACTTTGGGGGAATTTTCTTGTAGATAGATGGAGAATCTCATAAACTGGGGCGCCTCTAAAAATTTGTAGGATTATGGTACTCGATGGTGCGCTTTGTTCCTGATGATATAGATTTCAATTTTGTCAGATATGGCAAGCACGCTCTTGTCAGCAGCATTGTACTCGTGATTTGTTCGATAATTACGATGGTATTTCATGGCCTAGAAGTAGGCACGGATTTTACTGGTGGAATAGTTATTGATTTTTCGATACATGGTGAAAATATTGACGACGGAAGCGTTAAATCAGCACTCTTAAATGCCGGATTAAGTGGCATGTCGGTGCAAAGTTTTAAGGGCAATAACACAAAAGGTGAGTACATGCTCACTTTTAGGGGAGATACAGGACCTGATAAGCATCATTCTGTAGATAGAGTAAAGGCTGCACTCAATACTCTTGGAGAGGTGACATACAACAAACTAGATTATGTGGGAGCACAAGTTGGCGTTGAGCAGATCAAAGAAGCTGTGATAGCGGTTTGTTGCGCATTGTTGTGCATGTTCGCATATTTGTGTATCAGGTTCAGATGGCAGTTTGCTATGGGAGGGGTACTTGCTCTCTTACACGATATCATTATAACTATGGGCATGATCAGTGTTACGGGGTTGGAATTCAGTCTTCCAGCCATGGCAGGGATTCTCATGATAATTGGGTATTCGGTGAATGACTCTGTGGTTATATACGATAGAGTACGTGAATTGATGAAAAGTGACATACACAAGGGAGTACCTTTTGTGGTAAATGCTGGAATAAATACCACTCTCTCTAGAACTTTATTGACTTCCGGTACTACCTTAATAGCGGCTCTTCCGCTGATCATACTATGTGATGGAGCGGTAAGAAATATCGGTATTATTGTGTTTTGCGGAATCGTGGTGGGTACATACTCCTCGATTTTTATATCCACTGTGCCATTCGTTAAAAGTCTTGAAAAAGAGCTCACAAAGGAACGCGAGCAGCATACGCAAGCAAACGGCTAGTGCATGCTTTAAGCGACTTAGAAAGAAACGAGGCCGGGACCGGAATCGAACCGGTATAAAAGGATTTGCAGTCCTCTGCATAAACCACT
Organism: Anaplasma bovis; assembly: GCF_036903315.1. Taxonomy (NCBI): domain Bacteria; kingdom Pseudomonadati; phylum Pseudomonadota; class Alphaproteobacteria; order Rickettsiales; family Anaplasmataceae; genus Anaplasma; species Anaplasma bovis. The sequence continues at coordinate 6,748 of NZ_JAWLNY010000013.1, forward strand.
CTGCCACCCAGCCATATCAGAAAGAGTACTCACGCTGCGGCATAAATCTCGGAGATTTTCGCCATAAGGGAAGAAGCACTCGCAGCCTCTCGTTGGAAGGAGTTTCTGCCGATGATAGACCCATCACCTCCCCCAGATTTGATAGCTAAAATCTCATCAAGCAATTCAGAATCAGTTTTTACACTGCCTCCAGAAAATACTACTATCCGCCTGCCCGCAAAACAGGACTTTTTGACGTAGGAAACGCGCTGCGACAAAGAAGATACATCACACTTAGTAGCATCGCGCTCTACATTAGCTGTGGGTAATTTTACTTTTATCACATTCGCCCCTATGGAGGCCGCTATATATGCCGCATACGCAACAACATCTACTGCAGTCTCACCTTCTTTTGACAGATCACCACCCCTAGGGTATGACCAAATAACAGAAGCTAACCCATAGGACTTAGCCTCCCTAACAAGCTCCCGTGCTTCCCTAACCATCGACAAGAACTCACCCGAGCCCGGGTAAATGGTAAATCCCACGGCCACGCATCCCAAATATAAAGCATCCTTCACAGATGCGGTAACGGCTTGGTTGGGTGTACTTGCTTTGGGGTGAAGAGCAGTAGATCCATTAAGTTTCAATATGGTAGGAATACTACCTGCATACTCCCTTGCCCCACACTCTAAATTTCCCACATGTGCAGCGTAGGCACTAAACCCGCAGTTTAGTGCAAGTTCGTAGTGGTAACAAGGATCATAAGCGGAAGGATTCGATTCGAAACTCTTTGTGGGGCCATGCTCAAATCCCTGATCTACAGGTAAAATAAGTAGTTTACCTGTTCCAGCAAGGCTACCATGCATGAGCATCCTAGCAATATTTGTCAGTACAGCCGGGGACTCGCTATCATAGTAGCTGAGAACACGCCGAACACGCTCGCTTATACGCATAAAACCCACGAAGAAAGAGATGAACGAACCACTTAATATCCCAATTATAAGGGAGAGAGCATCAATTTCAAATGAAATATCATCTGATTTGGACTTCCGCAAGAGTTTAAGGAGAGAAATGTCGAGATGCTGCAGTTTCGGTCCGCGCAAAACCACCCGTGATAATTACCTAGCCATCATTGGAAGCGGATTTTCTATGTAGAACTTTAGCCTATTTAAGAACTTTGCAGCAAGTACTCCATCTACAATCCTGTGGTCTACAGACAGCGTAGTGGTCATAACATCTGCAGGTACAACGCTGCCATCAATAACAACAGCGCGCTTCTCAGATGCACCAACAGACACTATACAAGACTGTGGAGGATTTATTATAGCGTAGAATTCTTTTATACCGAACATACCCAAGTTTGATACGGTAATACCCCCACCTTGGAATTCATGGGGCTTTAAGCTACGTTCTTTCGCCTTTGTTGCAAGAGTTTTCGTTATGACGCAGAGCTCTGAAAGCGGCACCTTGTCTGCAGAACGCACCACAGGGGTGATTAACCCATCGTCTATGGATACTGCAAACGATACGTCTACATCACGGTGAACCAATATTTTATCTTCACACCATGAAGAATTAATTTCAGGAAAGTCTCGCATAGAAAGAGCTACGGCTTTAATTATTAAGTCGTTCACTGTGACCTTTACACCCAAGCTTTCTAAGCCACTGTTCAGTTTAGCCCTAGTTGCCAGAAGCTCGCCTACCATGCAGTCTACAGCAAGGTAAAAGTGAGGCACGTCGCGCTTGGATTGCATGAGTCTTTCAGCAATTACCCTGCGCATGCTGCTTATTTCCACAAATGTTTCAGTGCCACTACTGATATTACTATTACTTGCTGATGATGTTGCGGATAAAACATCCACTTTTACAACGCGTCCTCCCGGACCAGAGCCCTTTATGTTGCTTATGTCTACAGACAAGCTTGCTGCTAGTTTCTTAGCCAGAGGACTAGCTTTGACTCTACTACCTTCTGCTACATGGGGTAATGCAGCATCAACAGGAACGGCAGCTCCACTGCTTGCAGGCGCTGGAACCTGATTACCTTCTACAGGACTAGCACTCGTGGAGGCTACACTCGGTGCTTGCGTGGTGTCATCAGATGTTTCTAGGAGTTCATGTAAATTAACAGCCTCGTTACCCACCTGCACTATCGCTATGAGCTTGTTTACAGGTACATTACTCGAGCCTTCTGCCTCTAATATCTTGTATAAAACCCCGCACTCGTCAGAGTATTCGAACTCCATTATAGCCTTGTCGGTCTCTATCTCTGCGATAATGTCACCGGTTTCTACCTTATCTCCCTCTTTCTTCAGCCATTTTGTGACAGCGCCGCTCTTCATGGTAGGAGAGAGAGCAGGCATCAAAACCTTTACAGGCATACAGCACCCTATAAAAAAAATCCCACGAGTGGACTTCGTTTACAACATTGAGATGCTAGTGTCAACGCAATTGGCGTACACAGATGCACAACAATACTACTGTAGGCAGTAACCCACAACACCAGATGGTGGTGTCGGGCAGCAGCATATGCTCACTACATACCCGACTCCACCGTGGGGGTACACATAAGGCTATGGGCACTTGTGTGTTTCAAAAACTGGCACAAAATAACAGAATATACGGGGATTACTGTACCGAACGTACTATCCTTTGCATGTGAGGTACCATAATGTGCAAGAATGCCTTTACACATTCCTGTTGTATTTCTTCGGAGCTAGGCGCATCATTGCCCTCCTCATTTGCTGTGAAAAGTGGAAGCAATACACGTGTAAGCTCTGGAACGGCAGACGAAATTTCTTCGCGTACCACTTTCTTCACCTCTGAGGACACTTCAGCACCGTATTCCTGTTCCACATAGTTGATAATACGCTCTACTTCGTCAGCAGACAATACTACTTGGTCAGCAGGATCATTGAGCTTGTTATTTTGTTGTTGGCGAGGCTCTGCACCGCGTTGGTGTATCTGCTGCTTATCTTGTGGCGCAGCATCAGCTGGCTTGAACCTGTGTATTTCTTGTTTGCGGATCTGCCCAGCTTCTGGCTGAGGTTGCACCTTGGGCCGACGTATGTGTGCAGCCTCCGGCTTAGGCTGAACATCACTCTGACGTATTCTCTCGTCCTGTTTAGCTTCAGCTGGCCTGAACTCGTGTATCTCCTTCCGATGGATCTGCCCAGCTTCTGGTTGAGGCTTAGCATCGCGCTGACGTATGTGCGCAGCTTCTGGCTTATGTGGCAGGACGTCTTCTTCGCGTATCTGTCCAGCCTGTGGCTGACGGGGCTTCGCATGAAACTGACGAAATTCTTCCTCAGTCTGACCAGGCCGTTTACTAGGCTTGTTATCTTGCATACTCATAGTAGATACCAAAAGTTTTCTTAAAAGAACATGTAAAGAATATGTGTAATTCGTTAATAAATTTATAATTTTGCACGCATGATAAAGAATAGATTAGAGCGGCATTTGGCCTTCAAAGGGCATATATTTGATGCTTAACGTACTCAGAGTGTATCATATATCTGGAGATGTTCTAATGCTAAAGAGTTAACTTTTGAGTTGCAAAATCCCAGCAATAAACTGGTGACACAGCTAATTCTGCAATTCCATACATGCTGAACCCTAAATTCCTTGCAACTTCACATAAAGCTCTGCATTGTTAAACATCCGTGAATGTTTATTCAAATTAGATTTTGCTGTTTGTGGGAGGTGACCGGTGTCTACTATAGTGGTGATTGACTTTGGTTCTCAGGTTACCCAGCTTATTGCGAGGAGGATAAGAGAGCTGGGTGTATACAGCGAAGTTTTCTCTGCAAACGTGGATTTGCGTTCTGCTATTGATTTGGAAAAAATAGATGCAGTAATACTGTCTGGGGGGCCAGATTCAGTAGCAAGCTTGAGCGAAATTCCTGCTGTCTTATTCGATATAATGAAGCTGAATAAGGATGCAGGCATACCTGTGCTGGGTATATGCTACGGAATGCAACTGCTGGCGCGCTACTTCAATATAACTGTTGAATCAGGAAGCGCCAGAGAATTTGGAAAGGCGCAACTTAGAATCTTGAGCAGCTCGGAAATCATTAGGGGGATTTGGGATATAGGCAAGATAGTTGATGTATGGATGAGCCACTCCGATAGTGTTGTCGGAGATATGCCTGATGGATTTAAAATAGTTGCATGCAGCGAAGATACGGAAGCTGTTGCTCTTTTTTGTAACGACGCTATGAAGATCTACGGAATGCAATTTCATCCAGAGGTATCTCACACATCAGAAGGTAAGGAACTGCTGGATAATTTTCTATCTATAGCAGGTTGTGTAAGAAACTGGACTATGGGATCTTTTATGGAAACTAAAGTCAGTGAGATAAGAGACTTAGTGGGAGGAGAATCAGTTGTTGCTGCAATAAGTGGGGGCGTAGATTCTACCGTCGCATCTATACTGTTACATAGAGCAATAGGCGACAGATTAAAATGCATTTTTGTGAACACTGGTTGTCTCAGGAAGGGCGAGGAGGACGAGGTGCGGAACCTCTTCGTGAAAAAGTTGGATATACCCGTGACTTTTGTCGATGCTTCAAACTTGTTTTTAGGTAGGCTGAGGGGCGTTGTTGATCCCGAGAAGAAGCGAGAGGTAATTGGCAACACTTTTATTGAAGTTTTTGAAAAAGAAGCGAAAAAAGTGGGTGATGCGAAGTTTCTTATGCAGGGTACCATCTATCCTGATGTCATAGAATCAGGGGGAGGTGGCGTAGGAGAGAGGATAAAGTCACATCATAACGTGGGAGGGTTGCCAGAGATTATGAATCTTTTGCTGGTTGAGCCACTGCGGTGTTTATTTAAAGATGAAGTTAGATTGCTAGGCAAGGAGTTGGGTATACCGAGTGTTCTACTTAACAGACATCCTTTTCCCGGGCCAGGCCTTGCAGTGAGAATTGTTGGAGAGGTTACGGAAGATAAACTTGCTCTCCTTAGGGAAGTGGATAGTATTTACATAGACATGCTTAGGGAAAGCGGATTCTATGATGACATATGGCAAGCTTTTGCGGTGCTACTACCAGTGAAGACCGTAGGTGTTATGGGTGATGGAAGGACGTACAGTGATGTGTGTTGTCTTAGAGCTGTAACATCTCGTGATGGCATGACAGCAAATTGTTATCCGTTCGGGGAAGAAGAGGATAAGCAGTTAAGATTTATTGCTTTCTTGCAAAAAGTGGGGGGAAGCATAATCAGAAATTTACCTGGGGTGAATAGAATAATGTATGACATAACTTCAAAGCCTCCTGCGACTATAGAGTGGGAGTAATGTGTATGGTAGTTTGATATTCGAGTCATGTTATGGTGAAAGATGCTGTTTTAGAGTGTGATGACCGCAAAGTAAGCCTTCCTGTTCTGCATGGTACGGATGGTTCTTATTTTGTGGATGTCACTTCTTTGTATAGGGATCATAGGATTCTGACCTATGACCCGGGGTTCATGTCTACTGCTGCATGCAAGTCGGAAATTACTTTTATAGATGGGGATGAGGGCATCCTGCGCTACAGGGGTGTAGATATTACAGAACTTGTAGAGATCGAAGGCGGATTCAGTAGCGTGGTGTACCTATTACTGTACGGTATACGTCCTGTAGGGAGCGAGATTGATAGGTTTATACGCACTCTTAGTCAGTGGTGCGAATTACCTAATACTGTTATGGACGTAATAAGATCTTTTGGCGCTAATTCGCATCCTATGGCTATGTTGATAGCAAGTTTCGCCGCATTATCAGCGCACTACCATAACAACAAGCAACAGTCTTCCACCGATATTGCTCTAATGGCAGTTTCGAAGGTATCTAGTATTATCGCCAACATATACAGGCACACCGAAAATTTGGGTCTCGTACGCGGTGATACGAGTGCTGAGTACACGAAAAATTTTGTCAGGATGATGTTTGGCGACATAGAGGAGTCGCGCCTTGCAGTAATATGCGAAGCCCTTGGAATTATACTAATAATGCATGCTGACCACGAACAAAATGCTTCTACATCAACTGTAAGAATGGTTGGCTCTACAGGAGCTGAGTTATTTGCTTGTTTAAGTGCAGGTGCAGCTGCGTTATGGGGGCCCGCACACGGGGGAGCCAATGAGGCAGTTATCAATATGCTTGAATCCATCGGTGATATAGAAAATATAGCTGGCTTCATAAGCAAGGTCAAAGACGGCAAGAGTGGTACAAGGCTTATGGGGTTCGGCCATAGGGTTTACAAAAACTATGACCCAAGAGCTAAGGTGATGAGAGACATTTGTCACAAAGTGTTACGCGTGCTAAAGTGTGAAGACAAGTTGCTGAATATAGCTGTTGCTATGGAGGAGATAGCACTAAAGGATGAGTACTTCATTGAACGTAAGTTATATCCCAACGTTGATTTTTATTCCGGGATACTATTGCGGGCCATGGGAATACCTATAAGGATGTTTACTACAATTTTTGCACTGGGACGTACTGCCGGTTGGGTTTCTCAATGGCATGAAATGATATCTGAGGGACACGGCGTAAAAATATGTAGGCCACGCCAGCTATATTCTGGAAAATGATGAAGCTCTGTAGAAGCGTTGTTTTATCGCATAATGAGATATGTGCGTAGTCGTCTTGTGAGAATTCCTACACATGTGTTATCATGAGCTACTGACAGTACATCAGTATAGCGATATTGTAGATTTCTCTTATTGTGTTTGGGTTACATGAAAATACTGGAAAATACTCTTGCCTGCTCATCTGCGCTGATAGAGGAGTGGTTTGAACACAAGTTTTCCAGATACACAGCGGTTCTAAGCTCCTCTGTAGATATGCGGAGTTCGTCGTATAAGGTTGTCCCTGTAGACGTGAATTTTTTTCCTGCGGGGTATAACAATTTAGGTGAGAACGCGAAGAAAAAAATGGAAAAATTCCTTCGTGATAATCTATCTAAATACGTGGGAGGTAAGGCGCTGGTCATAATAGAAAGCCACACAAGAAACAAGAAGTACGTTGATAGTGTAATAGTGTTAACAAACACGCTCAGTGGTGCTGGGTTTCAGGCAGAAGTAGGAATGTGTGATATCAACGAAAATTGCTTTGTAACAGCTTCTAGTGGGGCGAGTATTGAAGTAAAAGCCCTAGAAGGCACTAACGGAAAAATTTGTACTGTCGACGGCTTTATGCCGGATTTTGTTGTTCTAAACAATGATCTGACGAGTGAAATACCAGGCATACTTACTTCCCTAAAGCAGGAAGTTTTTCCTTCAACATTTTTAGGGTGGTGCAATAGGAGTAAGTACGGATATTTTGACATGTATGAAAAGGTTGTATGTGAATTTTGCAACGAATTTAGAGTAGATCCGTGGCTTATTTCAGCATTGTTCTCATATTGCAAAGAAGTGGACTTTGTATCTAAAGTTGGAATAGATGTTGTTGCATCTGCGGTAGAAGATTTACTTTCTAAAATTAGGGAAAAGTTTCTTATTTATGGAATTAAGGAGGACCCTTACGTGTTCATCAAGGCTGACAATGGCACCTATGGCATGGGTATAACAAACGTGCGCAGTGGAGATGATGTGGTGAATATGAATAAGAAAGACCGCAACAAGATGCGCTGTATAAAAGAAGGCAACCCAATAAAAAGCGTGATACTGCAAGAAGGGGTGCCAACAGATGAAGTTTTCAGCGGGAGCGTAGCGGAACCTCTACTATACTACATAGGGCAAGACATAGTAGGTTACCTATACAGGTATAACAAAAGAAGAAGTGAGTACGAAAATCTAAATGTGCCGGGCTGCGGGTTTATAGATGTTGAACATCAGATTCAGGGCAACAAAAAACACATTTGGGCCTTCGTAAGCAAACTTGCCGTCTTAGCATCTGCTCAGGAAGCACATAAGATAATATCTGGTGCCTAGACAATTTGTGCGACACTGGACTTTGTACGCATTATAAGCGCGTACATCAAGTGGCTGAAGATGATTTCTTGCTGAGAGGACGTATCAGGTAATTTTAGGCGCGCTTCCAGGTCGAATAGGTATCTAATTATCATACAGACTGTAGAGTATTTGACAGTTTTTGTATGCTTTGTGAATTGCGGTATAAGTTTAAAGAATATAGGCGGACGCATAGACTTTATTGCCGCATCTACACTGAGACCTGTTTTTGTTTTTCGTATAAGGCATTCCAAGGTTATGAAGTACTTCATGCTTGATCTTATTATCAGAATAGGCGACGTTTTTCGCTGGAACAGTATGTCAGAGGACTTTACAAAGCTCTGTAAATCTCCTTCGGCTACGGCGCTGCATATGTCGTCCAATGCCGGATCCAGATCCAAGCTCATGGAGCTACTTATGTCGTCTTCATGCAGCACCTTTTCCGTGCCTAAATAGAGTAAAAGTTTTTTCAATTCTGGTTCTATGCAGGCGTTACTGTTTTGCAGGGAGAAACACAGCATTTTAAACGCAGACTTATCGCAAGTGATGTCATGTTCTGCTAAGAATTCATGTACTATATGTGCTACGTCATTTTCCTTGTAACATCCAAGAGAAGCCAGTTGCTCATTGTTTTCATAATATACTTTAAGGGTAGAGTGTTTTGTCAGCTCTTGGGCCTGCAAAATTACATAGCAGTGATTGGGATGTATGTTTTGCATCATTTGTTTCAATGTAGTACATAGCGTGTCTTTTGCGTCCAACAAGACTATTACAGACCTTTTGTGAAACATCGGAACAGTAGTGGCGTTAAGGAAAAACTGCTCTAGGTCTCTATCTCCATTTTGACACTCTATTCGCGTAATTGAAGATGCTCCATCTGCGTTTAGGGCACATACGATTTTTTGTGAATACAGGTTTATTCGACTTTGGTCATTTCCATAAAGAAGGACACTTTTGTAGGCAGTTGGATTTGCAAAAAACTCACTGAGCTTTGACGGAGATATCTTCACGTTTATTTTTCCTGGTGCATTTGCGCAATTACGTGCAGGCCCATGATATCCGGATTGTATTTCCGCGTTAAGTGAAATAATTGAGAAAATTGCTTGTGTGTGGAGTGTATTTTGTAGAGTGCAATCCAGGTTCATATGCTCACGCGTGACGGTCTTCATACTAAATTGTAACTTCTAGTAAAGCGTGATATAAAGCGCTGTGCATTGTGCGTAGGGAGCTGTGCTGATGATTTTTGAGTTGATGCTATCTTTGCGTTATCTGCAATCTAAAGGTGGAAAGTTCCTGTGCTCAATTCCTTCAGTAGTTTCCATAGTTGGTGTAGCTATAGGAGTGGCTACCCTTATTTCTGTTATGTCTGTCATGAATGGATTCTCTGCGAAGTTGTTGGATAGCATCTTACAGATGAGTGGGCATCTCTCTATTCATTGTGGGAATTCCAATTATCGTGATATCGTTGCCAAGACCGAGAGCATAGGCGGAGTTGTTAGCGCCACGCCAGTAATAGAAAGCCAGATTGTTGTTAGGTCTGAGTTTGGTACTACTGGTGCTGTAGTGAGGGGAATGGAGAGCTCCGTAATTGAAGGTAAGCTGTTGAAGTACATTGTTAACGGCAATACTTCTGTACTTGATATAGAAGATGGCATCATCATAGGGACAGGACTTGCTGACACTTTAGGTGTGTACTGCGGAGATGAAGTTGTGGTCATTTCGTCTGCGGGTTTCACTGATGCTATGAATTCAAAGCAGCGAAAAAAAAGGTATAGAGTAAAAGGGATTTTTAATGTGGGCATGCAAGAGCATGACAGTGCATATATATACATGCCCATCGAGGAGTCTAGAATGCTTTTGCATTACAAAGCAGATGAAGCTGACTATATTGAGGTGCTATTGGAAAATGTGAATGACTCTTCAAATGTTGCTGATGCGTTGCGACAGGCATGGAATATGAACGTAGAAGATTGGAAGGTGCGGCAGGCGCAGTACTTCCATGTGCTGAAGCTCGAGCGCGATGCTATGTTTTTCATATTAGTACTAATAGTAGTTGTAGCGTCTCTTAATATAGTTTCCTGCGTGTCCGTTTTAGTCAGAGAGAAGAGTAGAGCCATTGCTATAATGCGTACCATGGGACTTAGCAAGGCCGCGGTGATTAGGATCTTTAGTATGTGTGGTATGTTCATAGGAGTTTTAGGTACGGCTATAGGAGGCGTTATAGGGGTCGCCTTTTCGTTAAATGCTGAGAATATACGTGTATTTCTACGGACGTTTGACAAAGGAGCATTTTTCGAGTCAATAGCATATTGCTTGGATGGTATATCTGTAGGGATGATATCTGGTGATGTTATACAAGTTGCGCTTGTGGCAATAGGTATGTCATTTGTAGCTGCATTGCCTCCGGCATTGAGAGCCGCGTGTCAAAATCCTGTTGATGTTCTTAAATATGAGTGAGTCTATGCAGAGAGATATATGTGTGTGGATAAGCATCTTGTGTATTTGTTCCATGTGGGTTGGAAGCACAGTGTATTTCACATTGAATACAGGTGAGAAATTACTTAGGTCGTTGGCTGACATTGAGAGTTCAAATGCAGAAATGGTCGCTAACGAGGGTAGGGACATTAGAAATAAGATTTCTGCTCTATATGGGAAAGTGGATCAGGTCGAGCACCTAGTAAATAAAGTTAAAGGTTTAATACCCACCAAACCCTTAGTCGTAAACAAGGATGGCTGCGTACTCACGGAATGCTTGGCAAGGCTGTTGCTCATGGTTAGTGATTTAAGAAGGGCATTTGCGCTTGGTGCGATGTCTAAAGATGCTATTTATGCAGTGAAACCCATGCTCCTTGAACTTAAAGACCAGGAAATAGATGCCAGCTTGCTGATCTTGGAAAGCTTTGACACTGAAAAGAATTACACTACTTTGAGGAAGGAGCTAGACACTGTAAAGAGTGCGCTACGATTTAACAAAAGTGTAGCAATGCCAAAATATCTGTCGAAATGGGTATCAGTTGAGGACCGAAACAACGCGATATGGCAGGATTTTACAAAATTGGAAAGCCTTGTGGGAAAGGGTGCCTGGAGTGATGCTTACAGGTTGGTAAGCAGTGGCAGCTTTCTGTCCGAGAATAGCGATCAAGGTTCCATGTCTGTAGTGAGGTCATGGATGCAAGATTTGGAGGAAGTTTTGGAGGCAGAAGAATGCATATCTCTCATATATAACAAGCTGATAGAACGAGTTAATAAGAACCCCGAGGGCCTATGATTATCTGTTTAGCGATTTTTTTGGCAATGGCCGTAGTTTTCGGCTTTGTTGTTGAGGGGTATGAGGATTTCGTTTTAAGGCTTGAAATTGCTGATTACTCGGCAGAGATCAGCGTGATGTTCCTCGCCATGTGTGCGTGCTTAGCTATTCTGTTGGTAATTCTCATCGTAAGGGTGTGTGTTTTCTTCGTTAAATTTTGTCATAAGGTTAGGAGCAGATCTGTAGTAAAACAATATGAAGCGTTGAGTAGAGTGTATGCTGTGTTGACTACAGGAGGTGCAACGCGCGCTATAGAAGCTGCTGATAAATTGCAGTACATAGACAATAGCTCTCTAGCATTACTTAGGGGATGCGCTTATTTTTATTTGGGACAATACGAGGCTGCGGAAAGTTATTTTTCCTCTGCAGCGGTAGGTGTAAAGTTCGGCGACGAGCTGGGAATGTGGCTATTTCGTATTGTTGAGAAAGAAAAGTACAAGAGCCGCAGGTTAAAGGGATTCAATATACTGCACGAGATATTCCGCTTTGGATCGTGGGGCGCGATATTCCAAGCGGAAATACTTAGGATAGAAGGGAAGTGGGGTGAGCTTCTCAAGCAGTTAAGACTTTTGAGAAAGCGTGGGATTTCTCATCCATATGAGATTGATCGCATTGAGGAAATATCGCTTTGCATGCTTGCTGCAGAGTACTACAAAAAAGGTGATTTCCGTGCTGGCTTGAATCTCGTTGAGGGCGTACGTGAAAGTTTACATGTGGTGCTATGGAAGGCCAAGCTTTATGCAAAGTGTAACAAAAGCAAAAGGGCTGTGAGTGTTCTAGAGGAATATTACGTCAAGGAACCGCATCCTGAGATAGCTGCGTTATACATATCTATAGTGCTTGATGAAAATGCGGCAATAGATAGGTTAGTTAGCCTGTGTCCGGATAGTTATACCAGTGAGTACCTAACTGCAAAGAAATATGTGAACATGGGACAGTATAACGCCGCTGAGAAACACTTAAGATCCATGTTAGATAAGTACAAATATGTTGCTCTTTACTACACAATGCTGGACGTAATGTTGCGTATTGAGGACATTGCTGAAGTTAAACATCTGGTAGAAAGGATGCAAAGGGACTCTATATCGGACATGAGATGGGAGTGTGCAAAATGTTTTAGTGTTGCACGTGAGTGGAAGCATGAGTGCGAAGAATGCGATGCTTTTGATTCTATAAGGTGGGTAGAGTAGCAACATATGGTAGTAGAAGCCGTACTGGTATTTGTGGTTTCATGGTGGATTTTGTTTTTTATTTTTCTTCCCTTAAAGCTCGAAATGGATGAAAACTCGCAGAGTACAGGGTGTGCTAGTGGCGTACCTAAAAAGTCTTACTTGGCGATAAAAGTTCTGGGCGCGATTATAGGTGCTGGGTGTATAACGTGCCTCTATTGCTATTTCAAATCCGCAGGATATGTCGACTCATGGCTTGATTCTATGTGTGCTGTGATTCCGTAATTTGGATACATTGTTGTCCTCGTTTTAGATGATTTTCTGTAATTATAAGCGACGCGATAGTGCGGCTTTAAAGCAACGGGTATCCATAATCGTAAACTACTTGACTGAGCATTAGGTATACGTGATAATACGACCGTTTTTTCCCTATTCGTTGTCAATATTGTGAGTCTGCAGGGGAGTGGGCATGCTGCGTACTGTTATGCCCAGGCGTTATTGAGTTTGGTCTTAGATGAAGCCACTAGTGTGTCTTCGGAAATAGAGGAGATCCTCTGTGTTTTCAGAGAGAAGGATGTGCGTGAGTTTTTTTCTAGTCCTGTAGTTCCGAAAGATGCAAAAGTAGCTGCGTGGCGTGATGTATGTAGTACATGCGCTATTGGCCGTACTTTGACCAACTTCGTATGTGTGGTTATCGTCAATGGTAAGTTCCCTATTCTGCATGACATTTTTGAAAAGTTTCGTCTACTGCTAATGAGGCATCGAGGGGAATTTGATCTTGAGATAATATCTGCGAGTCCATTATCTGAGAATGAAGAAAAGAAAATTCTATCTTTACTAGAAAAGTATGGGAAACCAGGATCTGTGAGCAAATGTGTCGACCCGGAAGTTTTGGGAGGCTTTATAGCTAAAGGGGATTCTTTTTTCATTGATGCCTCTGTGAGAGGGCATTTGTGTAGGTTAAATGATTTTAGTAGGGAAGTAGTTTTAAGTATCTAGTGAGATTGGAAGGTAGAGCATGGGTATTGTGTCTTCAGGGGAAATTCTAAAGATTCTTAGGGAAAAGATAGAGAATTTTGACAGTCCTGTGAGAGTCAGCAGCGTCGGACACGTTGTTTCTGTGAAGGACGGTGTGGCGGTTGTATATGGTCTGGATAAGGCAGGATTCGGAGAAATGGTCGTGTTTTCCTCTGGAGTGCACGGAGTCATATCCTGTTTGGAGAGAGATACAGCGAGTGTAGTAGTTTTCGACGACAGAAGAGTCAGGGAAGGTGATACTGTTGAGTGCACCGGACAGCTAATGAAGGTGCCAGTGGGACTGGCATTATTGGGCCGAGTTGTGAATCCTCTAGGAATGCCTCTTGATGGCAAAGGGGAGATCTCTACGAATAATGTAGAGATGATGCCTGTAGAGGCAAATGCTCCTGGTATTATCGATAGGAGACCTGTGTATGAACCCCTTCAAACTGGGATAAAGACTATAGACATGCTGATTCCTATAGGGTGTGGGCAGCGTGAACTTATAATAGGAGATAGAAAAACTGGCAAAACTGCGATTGCGCTGGACACTATAATAAATCAGAAGAGGTTGGCAAGTGCGCCAGAAAAAGAAAGGGTGTACTGCATATATGTTGCCGTAGGGCAGAAGAACTCTTCTGTTGCCAGGGTTGTTGATAAGCTACGTGAGGAAGGGGCGCTAGATTATACTATTGTGGTATCTGCAGGTGCATCTGATCCTGCGCCACTGCAATATTTAGCTCCATATGCCGCGTGTGCTATGGGTGAGTTCTTTAGGGACAACGGCATGCATTGCTTGATAGTGTATGACGATCTTTCTAAGCACGCTACAGCCTATAGACAAATGTCTCTGTTGTTGAGATGTCCTCCTGGTAGAGAGGCTTATCCGGGTGACGTATTTTACATTCATTCTAGGTTATTAGAGAGGGCTGCCAAGCTATCGGATGAGAAAGGTGGAGGCTCTCTAACGGCGCTACCTATAATAGAGACACAAGCGGGTGATGTGTCTGCTTATATACCCACTAACGTTATCTCGATAACCGATGGTCAGATCTTTTTGGAATCTGAGTTATTCCACAAAGGTTTTAGGCCGGCTATTAATGTTGGTCTGTCGGTCTCGAGGGTTGGATCCGCAGCGCAAGTTAAGTCCGTGAAAAAGGTTGCAGGTTCCATGAAATTGGCTCTTGCTCAGTATAGAGAATTAGAGGATTTTGCCAGGTTTGGGTCAGATTTAGATGCGCATTCTCAGTCTGTACTAGAGAGAGGTAGGAGGGTGATGGAGTTACTGAAGCAAGGGCAGTATTCGCCGCTTTCTATATCTGAGCAGATAGCTGTGGTATTAGCAGGTTCGGATGGATGCCTGGACAGCATACCTGTAAATGAGGTATGTAGGTTTGAGAAGGCTTTGCTGGAGAATCTAAACTCGCGTCATTCAGATACGATGGCTAGTTTGTTTGTAGATATGACCGACGATGTAAAGAAGAAATTACTGAAGGCTATTAGAGATTTTGCCTCTGTGTTTTAGCTTAGTATTATGAAATAGGGTGCTACGGATGAGTGACTATGCAACAACTAGGTTTCCTATTACTAGAATGGGATTTCAGAAGTTGGAAGCGGAGCTAGAAGCTTTGAAGAAAGAGAGGCCCAAGATAATTAAATCTATTTCCGATGCTAGGGAATTAGGGGATCTCTCTGAGAATGCCGAGTATCATGCGGCTAGAGAGAGACAGGGCCTTGTAGAAAGTAAAATCATGGAACTAGAGTCTAAGCGCTCTAGGGCTGAAGTAATAGAAGTATCGGAATTATCCGGAGATACCGTAATGTTCGGATCTACTGTTACTGTAACTGTGTACGATGAACAGAGTGACACAACTAGTACTGTTAAATATCAGATAGTTGGTGAATACGAAGCAGATGTATCAAAAAATATGATATCAATAAAATCTCCCCTGGTGCTTGCCCTTTTAGGGAAAAAGGAAGGTGATACTGTTGAGCTTAGGACGCCGCGAGGTGACTACAAAGTTTATAATATAGTGAAAGTAGAATTTGTTTAAATCATTAGGGTGAGGGTATGAGTGTAGAATCTGAGGAAGGGGAGTTTTCTTCTGTAGCAGATGTTATAAAAGATGCTGCAGAGGGAAAAGTTTTTATATTACTGGATGATGAAGATAGGGAGAATGAAGGGGATTTAGTGGTGTTAGCGGACAAGGTTAGTGAGTCTGCTATAAACATGATGATAAGGTATGGAAGTGGAATAGTTTGCCTTGCAATTTTACAGCAACACGCTGACCGCTTAGGATTAGATCTGCTAAAAAAGAGTAATGCCAAAGAAAATCATACAGCATTTACCACATCTATAGATGCAAGATACGGAATATCAACAGGTGTTTCTGCGAGAGATAGGGCCACCACCATTAAAGCAGCAGTTAGGGAAGGAAGCAGCGCAGATGAGCTCGTAACTCCTGGTCACGTATTTCCTATAATAGCTAACGAAGGAGGGTTGGCCGCTAGAAAAGGGCACACGGAAGCCAGTGTAGAGATCGCAAAACTTGCAGGTAAGAGTAGTGCCGCTGTTATCTGTGAGCTAATGAATGAAGATGGCACTATGTCAAGGTTGCCTGAGATTATTGAGTTTTCTTCCAAACATCAGATAAAATTGACGACCATAGGCAAATTAATGGAGTATCTTGAGCTGACTCAGTAGTACTTTATTATGGAAGTAATAGCTGAAAACAAGAAGGCGAGGTACAACTACTTCGTACTTAAGGAATACGACGCAGGAATAGTTCTCCAGGGAACAGAAGTTAAATCTCTAAGACAGCGCAAAGTTAATATAGGGGACGCATATATCTTGGAAAAGAATATGGAGCTGTGGGTACACAATTTGCACATATCTGAATATAATATGTCCCATAACAAAAATCACTCACCACTTCGGATAAGAAAGCTGCTGTTGAGGAAGAAGGAGATAAGCAAAATAGCGGGCAGCATAAAAAGCACAGGCTATACAGCAGCGCCTTTACTACTATTCTTCAATGAGCGAGGATTGGCTAAAATGAGAATAGCCATTGTAAAAGGGAAGAAAGAATACGACAAGAGAGAGAGTATAAAAACCAGGGAGTGGAACAGAGAAAAGGAGAGAAGCCACAAGAAGTTCTTGGGCGAGATAGGGGCTCTACATAATAAAACCACATGCTATCAAATAAGTACGTAACAGGGGGAGAACGTAGGAAGTAGTGGATTTTCCTACCCATTGTCAATGCCGCCGATAGAAAGGACTAACCATAAGGAAAGTCATATATCAGCAGCCGGACCCAACCACTCCATGGACACTTCATTACAAAGTTTTGGTTGATAAGGTGTCATCTTCTATCA
>NZ_JAWLNY010000014.1:0-23253 GCF_036903315.1 Anaplasma bovis
TAATCAAGGTAGTAAGCATGTTCCCACACATCCATTGTAAGTAGTGGATATTGCCCCTCTGTTAGCAACGGAGAATCGGCATTCGCAGTGCTTACAACAGACAAAGACTTGCTGCTAGTGTTGTAGATGAGCCAAACCCATCCACTTCCGAAGTGAGTTGCGCCACTTGTAGTAAATGCGCTCTTCAATGCTTCTATATTTCCAAAATTGCTTATAACCATCTCAGCAAATTTTCCAGTGGGATCCCCGCCACCATCATGCTTCATAGACTTCCAGTAAAAGTCATGATTCCATATTTGTGATGCATTATTGAATATAGCTCTAGAACTACCGTGTGATTTTTTAACTATTCCCTCAAGACACTCATTGCTCATGCCTTCAAACTCAGTGCCTGACACCAACCCATTTAAAGCGTCAACATAGGCCTTATGATGCCCGTTGTAATGGCGATCTAGTAGCTTAGAAGAAATATAAGGCTCGAGACTATCGTACGGAAGACGAGACAATTCAAACATTACATTACCTAAACGATCAACTACAGTGTGTAATTTTAGCGATATACTGTACTAATACAATAACTAAGCTTAAAAAGTTTAACTATTGTCAATCTCGGTAACGAAAACTACAGTTAGGCAATTGTCCTTGCTCCCCCTTTGTCACTCGCTTCGTAGTGATTAAGTTTCTACTACACAACTAATAGGTGGCTACCAGCACCTCTACTGCCCCAGTGTGAAACACGCTGTTGTTTGTAAGGAGAGCCCTTGAAAAACTTATATTCAAACAAAACTCTTTCTAATACCATTTAAAGGATGTAGCATTGCGGGGGTTTGTGATCGAGAAATTACTGACTTATATCCAAGTGGTTAGCTGGAAGCAACTTCAACAAATTCATAACTAATTTTCGGAACATTATGGCGAAAAACTTTGCTAAGTTACTTAAGCAGCACAGGAAGAGCGTACGTTTCTTTCTAAGAAGGAAAAACGACAGGCTGCTGGAGCTGCTATCTCTTTCCGCTCTGGGATTGTCAGTGGGAATGCTTGTACTGGTACTGTGTAGCATCGTTACTAATGGATATAAGGCCTTAACAGTGACAAAGGTTCTGTTATCGTTTGATGAAAGTCTAGTCCACATGAAGGCCGATGATTCACATATTAGAGAACATTGTGTAACCCACATAAAACATGCCTTAGAGCAGACATTAGGTGACATTGTGGATTTCTCAAATGCCAAAGTGAGCCGGATTGCTTACAGCGTCATCAGTGAGACTGCGCACCATGACCTTGCGCTCTTAATTAAGCAACGCGCGGGCAAGCTTAAGACAAGCCTGTGGCTAAATGTCTCTACTGAGTTTGTGAATAGCCCCCCAGGAACAAATGCAATTTATGATGAAATACTACAAAATCTCAAGAGCAGAAACCTTATAAAAAAGTTTTTTAACCGCGCCATATTTGCAAATTCACATTCAAAAGTGCCTGAAAGTGCGGGCATATTAGGAGCTATTACAGGCTCTCTTCTCACTATCATGGTCTGTTTGTCCATAGCAATTCCTATAGGAGTCATGGCTGGAGTGTGCATGCAAGAGCTTCTTGTACAAAGCAGAATTACGACAGTGATAGAGATAAGCATAAACAATCTGTCTTCCGTACCTTCCATATTGTTCGGTGTTTTGGGATTGATAGTGTATCTGAACATCTTTGGGATGCCCCGCTCCTCTGCACTTGTGGGGGGTATGACGTTATCAATGATGATACTGCCCACCCTCATAAACACCACCAGGCAGGCATTGGCGACAGTTCCTGATTCCGTAAAACATGCTGCTTTTTCTTTGGGCGCATCTGAAATGCAGGTTATAGTGCATCATTCTCTACCCATAGCCTTTCCACACATAGTACAGGGTATCATGATAAGTGTGGCACGGATGATAGGAGAGTCTTCACCGCTTATAATGGTGGGTATGGTTGCGTTTGTAGTTGATATACCAAAGACATTCTTGGATCCAGCGAGCGTGCTGCCCGTGCAGATATACATATGGGCAAATAATTCCAGTGCAGAGTTCACAAAAATCTCTGCTATAGCAATCATAGCACTTTTGATAATACTGCTAATATTAAATATGATAGCTGCGGTGATAAAAAAGAGATCTGATAATTTCTCTTTCTAATGCCAGAAACCAGCAAAGTGCACTCAGCAGGACTCGAACCTGCGACCTCTACCTCCGGAGGGTAGCGCTCTATCCAAACTGAGCTATGAGTGCAGATTAAACCTTTGCAGACCTCAATTCTCTTAGTCTTAAGAAATCATCTTCGGCATGGTACGAAGACCTAGCTAATGGACTCGCTGCTACCATAGTAAACCCCTTTGCATACGCCATGCGTTTGTATTGCTCAAACTCTTCAGGCGTAACATAATTAGATACCTCTATGTTTTCCGCACTAGGCCTTAAGTATTGCCCAACTACGATGAAATCCACGCCAGCACACCTTAGGTCATCCATTACTTGATATACTTCTTCTTTCTGCTCTCCCAGACCAACCATTAACCCAGATTTAGTGAATACGCCAGGTATCTTTTCCTTAATCTGCCTAAGTAGATTAAGAGAGTTAAAGTATTTGGCCCTGGGTCGCACTTTGGCATACAACCTTGGCACGGTTTCCAAGTTGTGATTGTACACATCTGGCGAGGCAGAAGCTATGATGTCCACAGCACCTGGCTTCCCTTGAAAATCGGGAGTTAAAATCTCTATGGTAATGGAGGAATCCCTCTTTCTTATCTCCCTTATACATTTCGCAAAATGGCTAGCACCGCCGTCCGGTAGATCATCCCTATCTACAGATGTGACCACCACATGCTTCAATCCCAATTTACCAATGACGGACGCCACCCTCTGAGGTTCCCCATGGTCGAGGGTCTTTGGTACACCAAGCTTTACATTACAGAACGCACACGCCCTAGTGCAAACTGATCCCATAATCATGATAGTCGCATGACGTTTTCCCCAACACTCACCTATGTTGGGGCATGCAGCCTCCTCACATACCGTATTCAGACCATGCTGCCTAACAAGATCCTTTACTTCTTCATACACCTCCCCTTGAGGCATCTTAACCCTGAGCCACTCAGGCTTTCTCCCAGTCTCCATAAGCACTAATTTCCCACTGAAGGAAGGGTAGTAAAAACCTCACGGCACGTCAACCCAATAACCATCAATAATACGCTATACTACGAACAGCCACATTATAGCCTATTATAAGCGTAACATAATACAGAATTTCCTAGATAGGCCTGAGCTGGGACTGGAATGCCTTTCTCTACGCTGCGGAGCTAAAATATCCCTCTTGTCAAAAGTTTCACGATATTTTCTAAAGCCCCACAGCAGCAATGCATAGCTTATCTAGACATTACCTAGGTTTGCATAACAACTTGATTTTGCTGTACCCTCTCAACAGAAATTACGCTCAATTCTCTCGAAGGAGAATTTCCCAGATAGGTCTGGAGCTGAGACTGCAATGCTTTTCTCTACACTGCAGAGCTCAAAAGTCTTTTGTCTCACAGCGCCTCATGATATTCTCCTAGGCTTCGCACCAGTGATGCACGGCGAAACCAGAACCAGTTTCAATGCGAGGACCCACTATAGCGACATATGGCTTATCTAGACATTACCTGGGTTTGCATAACAACTTGATTTTGCTGTACCCTCTCAACAGAAATTACGCTCAATTCTCTCGAAGGAGAATTTCCCAGATAGGTCTGGAGCTGAGACTGCAATGCTTTTCTCTACGCTGCGGAGCTCAAAAGTCTTTTGTCTCAACAGAGCCTCATGATATTCTCCCGGGCTCCACACCAGTGATGCACGGCGGAACCAGAACCAGTTTCAATGCAAGGACTCACTATAGCTACGTATGGCTTATCTAGATATTCTCAACCATATTGGGCCCGCTTTTCTCTGCGCTGCGGAGCTCAAATATCTCCCCTGTCTCAAAGACTTACAATATTCTCTAAAAAGCCCCACAGCAGCAATGCATAGCTTATCTAGACGTTACCTGGGTTTGCATAACAACTTGATTTTGCTGTACTCTTTCAACAGAAATTGCGCTCAGTTGGCTCGAAGGAGAATTTCCCAAATAGGAAGAGATTTTCTCTACCATGCTGTGGTACGTGCATACAACACTACGCACAAAATACGCACCATAGTCAACGTCTACAAAAGATACCCCCCTAGTTTCTCTGTATTCTGTGCGTTCTACCCTATCTCCATCAATTTTGCACTGTAGATGACTCCTAACGTGCTCAGCAGAAGCCGTTTCCGTGCGCAAGGGATAATAGGAACTTTTCTCCTGAGTATTCCCATCTCTCCTACTGCTACTATTGCTTCTAGTTTCCCGTTCTTGTCTTGGAGCCGTACTTCTAACACCATCTCTTGCGGTAATGTTAACAGTCCAAACCTGACTTCCTATTTGTCTAATATCCTGGATTACGTTTGCCACAACTTTCGTAATGCGGTTTATGACGTTATCAATTAAATTATCAACAGCACGCATCAGCGTTGCCAGCAAAATGTTCTCGAGCTGCAACCCACCGCGTAGCCTTGCATTGCCAACGGTCCGACCTGCAATGAGCATCCTATCAGCTTTGGATATACCGATACCATCTAGTATGCTAAAACTTCTAGTAATGGCACTAATTCCACTATTATTAGACGCAGCTCCTCTATCAAAAACAGCAGGCAAATGTACGCAATAGGATGCCGCCATGGAACCCATTTCTCCTCTTATACCACGATACTCAATATCACCGACATCCATGATTTTGCCCATACCGCGAGATAAGTACATTGCCCTTTCTGAGACTACACCTTGAAACTTGCGGCTTGGCATGTTGATATATCCCTCGGCAAGTGCACACTGCAGCAAGAGTGTGCTCAACTTTGCGCTAGGATTCATGTTATTCATACGTGCAAGATCCATTCTTAGCTGCAATAACGCGTCTAATCGCTCTTGCATTGCTTCTCTTGCCAGGGGGTCTTGTTCTGTCTCCAGGGCTTTTTGTAGATTTTCGATCTGCTCATCGAGTAAATCTATTAGATTCTTCTCCTTGTTACTGCGCGAAAGTCTTTTTAGCATGTTCAGTAGAGCTTCCACCATCAGCTTTTTTCTGCGCTTTTCTGTGGAATATATGGTCTTCACTCTAGCTTCAGAGACATCTCTTTCGATAAATCTTTCACAAAATTCTCTGAATAATCTCAGCAATTTTTCAGTCAGAGTACTATCGGGTTGCGCTTCCTCAATAATTCCAGCAAGTTTCACGTCTTTTTCAACGTCGAATGAGTCTCGCTGCTCTTCGTTCTCTGAGATTTCCTCCTTTTTTACTTCTTTAGACTTTTTCCCGTACTCCTCAAACTCTTTTACTAATTCATTAATAATCTTCTGCGCTTCTGCATCCTCTAGCCGTATTTTCCCCTGTGCTCTAAGGTCACCATCTGATCTATTTCCCTCATCAGAATCTACAATACTTTTGAGCATGGAGGCCTCATGAGCAAGAATAATAAAATTTAAACGATTGTATCACTTAAGGGGTAAAAAATCACTGTATCTGGAAAAAAAACCGAACTAGCAACCTTTTCAAGATATGCAACTAAGGGCACTTATTCATGCGTGAACGCAATGTTCTATGCTATTTTGCGCCTGTAAACTTTATCATAACATCTCCCTGCATCACGCTACTGCCAGCAGAAACCAGTACTTCCTCAACCTTTGCCTCCACTTCTGAGCATATCACATTTTCCATTTTCATGGCTTCTATAACCAGTACAGGCTGTCCAATAGCAACTGTATCCCCCTTTGCTACATACACATCAATCACCATACCTGCAATAGGAGACACGATCTTGTCCTTATCATAAGATGCATCGTCTTCTGATGCTGGCATGAACTGTAGAAATCTACTGACGCTTACACTATGTACGGTACAGAGCGCCTCTACTGCCAAATACTTCAGTATGTACTTACTGGATGCCGTGCGCACTTTTATGCAGTATGTATCGTCACCTATGCCAATATCCAGCATCTTATACTGCCCATGCCACGTTCCAGATAGCACAATGTAATCCTCACCGTTCAACGCAGCAAATATCCTTCCATCTATACATTTTACGCTTAAGTCATACTTGTAATCACCCACACAAGCGCATACTTCCTCGCTACTGATGTGCTTCCCGTAATATCTAGCCTCATTTTCTACGTAGATATACGAAAGCGCGATAGCAAAAATTCTTGCTGTTTCTTCAGTAAGTTCATCGCCTTTGAACCCCTGCTTGTAAAACTGTGGGATGAACCCTGTGTTTATATTTCCAGAAACAAACACCTTGTGGCAAAACACGGATAGAAGAAAATCTATATTGTTCGCAACACCATCAATATAAAAACTAGATAATGCCTTCTTCATGCCTTCTATAGCGTCTAATCTGTTGTTCCCATGAACAGAAACCTTAGCTATCATTGGGTCGTAAAACATGCTAACCACAGACCCCTGCGTAACTCCACTGTCTATCCTCAAATTCTTGTTTGCAGGAGGCTCGAAATAGTGAAATATTCTGCCACTAGATGGTAAAAATCCCTTACTTGGATCTTCTGCATAAATCCTAGCCTCAATAGCAGAGCCAGTAAAACAAACATCCTCTTGAGAGAACGAAAGTTTTTCCCCATTTGCTATGCGTATCATGTGCTCGACTAGATCCAGCCCCGTAACAAGTTCCGTAACTGGATGCTCAACCTGTAATCTTGTGTTCATTTCCAGGAAATAGAACTCTTTGTTCTTATCAACTATGAACTCCATCGTACCAGCAGAGCAATAGTTAACCTTCCTCGCAAGGCTTATACACTGCTCGTACATCGCATTCCTGACCTTATCATCAAGATAAGGACTTGGTGTTTCCTCTATTACCTTCTGATTATTCCTCTGTATTGAGCATTCCCTTTCACCCAGACACACCACGTTGCCATGCTTGTCTGCTATGATCTGTATCTCTATGTGCCTAGGAGACTCAACGTACTTCTCTATGAAAATCCTACAATCACTGAAACTCTTCTCTGACTCGTTAGTAGCGGAAGTAAAGGCCTGCTCCATCTCCTTTTTGGATCGCACAATCCTCATTCCCTTTCCACCACCACCTGCTACTGCTTTTATCATCACAGGGTAGCCTATAGAATTTGCTATGTCGCTGGCCTCAGCCACAGAATGCACAACACCCATGTACCCAGGCACTACGGTAACGCCGCAATCCTTAGCTACTTTCTTCGATATCACCTTATCAGCCATCATGCGCATGGAAGATGGCGCAGGCCCTATAAAATTTATACCATGAGCCATCAATGCATCTGGAAATTCAGGATTTTCCGATAGGAATCCGTATCCCGGATGCACAGCGTCAGCTCCGGTCTCTATGGCTACATTACAAATCTTTTCTATGTTAAGATAGCTCTGGCTTGCAATACTAGGCCCAACATATACAGCTTCATCAACACACGACGTGTGAAGTGCTTCACTATCAGCATCCGAGTACACTCCTACACTTTGTATCCCCATCCTGCGAGCAGTGCGCGCTATCCTACACGCAATCTCCCCCCTATTGGCAACAAGTATTTTCTTTATCATGCAGCTAACATACAAACAGCAAATTCAAAATGTCACCAACTTTCATTAGCGCCCACTTACAACACGGTGATTCTACATTTGTGTACTTGCACTGCAAACAATATTTTTTACCGTAGCATTTCTATATAAAAACACATACCATTTTTCAGGCACAGAAATATGACGACTACAATACCGTAGCAGAACAAATATCGTATGCTATACGCGGTAGTGCTGCCTATAATACGTTGTCTTTTTCCATGTAGGTGGATACACATGACCTGCACACATACCATCTTGGTTGACTCTTCGAATTGTAAGATAAGATTGGATGTGCTATTGGCCAGCACTTTTAGCATACCAAGAACCAAAGCCCAGCACATGATCTCATCAGGTATGGTGATGCTGTTCAACGTTCCAGTATTGAGCAAGAGTCACGGCACCAATCTAGGAGATGTGTACACAGTATCAATGGACAACACATCTCACCAAGAAAACTCAATATTGCCAAACCCAGACATTAAATTGAGTATAATTTACGAGGATAGCGACATAATAGTGATAGACAAACCCCCTAACATCGCCGTACACCCTGGTTTTTGCACAGGCAATTACACAATAGCAAATGCTCTGCTTGCTCACTGCGGAGAGACATTAAATTCTGTAGGTAGCGCTATGAGACCAGGTATCGTACACAGACTTGATAAGGATACAAGCGGTGCCATGGTGGCGGCTAAAACTGAGAATGCCTACTATAAGTTAGTAGAGGAAATAACATCAAAAAAATTTCTGAAGGAATACATAGCTCTTGTATGGGGCATTCCAAAGCCAGAGCATGGATTCGTGAGAAGCAATATACGTGTAAAAAAAAGCGATAAATCCATGATGGAAGTGAGCAAATACTCAGGAAAGCCCTCTATTACCGAATATGAGGTAAAAAAAACGTTTGGAAATATTGCAAGTTTGGTTCTATGCACACTACACACGGGAAGAACTCACCAACTACGCGTTCATATGAGCCACATTGGACATTCGATTATCGGCGATCAGAAATATGGTAAAAATCTCAGAAAAGGCAACAAATGCGCCTCAACTGCCGTTAAACAGCTAAAAAGGCAAGCACTGCACTCATCACTACTCGCATTTCATCACCCACGGACAGGTGAGTACATGACATTCACGTCAGAAATCAGCCCCGATATTCAGGAGGTTATACGGGATTTAGAACAAATAGCATCATGAAATCGCGCTAGAAGCCGGTAGTGTTTAACAAGCACATGTCAGAATCATCTCTCCCTACAATCAGGGAGTCACATAGGGACTTGGAACAAACTGCACAACGAAATTACACCCGCAACCTACGGTATTCAACGGGCATACATCAGAAGTCACCTCCGACATTCAAGAGGTTATACACGACCTAGAAAGAACAGCATCCCAAAGCTTCACCACAGGCTAGTAGTAAAAAGAGCAACTATAGCACGTCACACTGCAAAGACTTGCCTGCACTAATAGCAGCTTTGACCTTTCTCTTTATCTTGCAAGCCATCTCTGTAAGCTTGTTATACAACGTATTCAGCAGATGCATAACTTACTGCACCCGAAACCTGCAGTATTCAACGAGTACCGCAAGAAATCACCTCTAACAAGGAGGCTATACTGGAGCTGAAACAAACAGAATTATGAAATTGCACCAGAGGCCGGCAGTATTTAACAAGCACATGTTACAAGCACATGTTAGAAATCATCCCTACCTACAATAGGGAAGTCACACAGGGACTTGGAACAAACTGCACAACGAAATTACACCCGCAACCTACGGTATTCAACGGGCATACATCAGAAGTCACCTCCGACATTCAAGAGGTTATACACGACCTAGAAAGAACAGCATCCCAAAGCTTCACCACAGGCTAGTAGTAAAAAGAGCAACTATAGCACGTCACACTGCAAAGACTTGCCTGCACTAATGGCAGCTTTGACCTTTCTTTTTATCTTGCAAGCCATCTCTGTAAGCTTGTTAGACGACGTATTGAGCAGATACCTGTCTAGCCCACCCTTATAATTTATGGTCCTGAGAGTGCGGCTTGATATCCGTACTCTGAACTTCCTACCTAAAACATCGCTCGTAAGCGTAATACGGTGCAAATTAACCAGGTAACTCCTTTTAGTCTTGCGATTTGAGTGAGAGACCTTATTCCCGAAAGACTTGGTCATGCCCGTGATATCACAAACCCTACTCACAAAAACCTCCACGCAAAACCCTTCGTCACCATTCTATCAGGATGCCGCAGCTAGTCAACCATAAGGATGCAAAAGTGCGCATTCTTCATGCTAGATAGCACCTATTACATATCGCTTGGCTACCGCATTTAAGACAAAAATCCCCTGAGGCCAAATAGTAACCACTTGTAATGCACCATAACGCAATACTACTACGCAAAATTTATCGGATCCACGTCCACAGCTATCTTCACATGACTAAACTTCTTGTATCTATCACGACATTCGACAATAACATTCCTAACAAGAGAAACGCTCTGCGTTCGTATCAATATCCTGTATCTGTGCATTTTGTTTATAAAGCCTATAGGAGCCAATGCAGGCCCCCAAACTACCATATGGTCAGATAGAGATAATGCCACCTCGTTTGCAGTACTTATAACTTTTTGCTCATCTTTTCCAGATACCACGATAGCAATTAATCTTGCGTATGGTGGCATATTACTTGTCATTCTGGACTTAAGCTCTGCTTCATAAAAATTCTCGCGATCATAAGAGAGCAGAGATTTGACAATATTGTTTTCTGGATCATGAGTTTGCAATAACACTCTGCCCTTTCCTTCAAACCTGCCAGAACGACCTGAAACCTGGTGTAAAAGCTGATATGTTTTCTCACTTGCTCTAAGATCACTATTCCCCAATCCTAAATCAGCATCTATGACGCCTACCAACATGAGTTTTGGAAAGTTATGTCCCTTGGCAATAATCTGCGTACCCACTATTACGTCTACTTCTCCAGATAGAATTTGTCCTATTACGTTATTGAGACACTTAGTGCTGCTGTCACTACTCACTATTCCTATTCTAACACCAGGTATAAGTTTCTCTATACACTCCGCTACCTTCTCAACTCCAACGCCGTACGCAATCATTGCATTCTCGCTTAAACAACTTTCGCACTTTGTGGGAATTGAGCTACTGTGGCCACAATGATGACAAAGAAGTATCCCCAACATCCTGTGCTCTGCCAACCAAGTACTACAGTTAGGACAATTTATTTTATAACCACATTTACTACATAGGACGAGGCGAGCATATCCTCGCCTATTGAGGAATAGCATAGCTTGCTCTCCTTTAGCAATGCTAGCCGATATGCTTTCAAAAAGTTCACGTGAAAGCCATGTATTCACAAGCTTATCCTTCCTCATGTCCACAACTGCAATGTCTGGCATGACGGCTCTACCAAATCTGTTCCGCAAAACTATGTGGTTGTATTTACCCTGTTTGACATTGTAGATAGTCTCCAACGTTGGAGTAGCAGAAGATAGAATCACAGGTATATTTGCCTGCTTTGCAAGTACAACAGCCATATCACGTGCATTGTAGTTGATGCCATGATCCTGTTTGAACGAGGATTCGTGTTCTTCGTCAACAATGATCATCTTTAGGTTTTTGAATGGAAGAAATAGCGCAGATCTTGCTCCTACCACAATCGTGGACGTACCATCCACTACCGCTCGCCAGCTTTCTCTACGTCTCTTTGGCGTCAATTCAGAGTGCCACACTATGGGATTATAGGATGAAAAATAATCATGAACTTTTTTCATCAACTGCGACGCTAGTATTATTTCAGGCAATAGCACCAGTATTTGTGCATCTTCGGCATTCTGTAAAAACCTTCTTATTGCTTCACAGTAGACCTCTGTCTTTCCGGAACCAGTTTCACCGTCTAAAACAATCACGGAAAATCCACTGATTTTTTCCATTATGTAATTACATGCAATGCTCTGATCATGGGATAACTTGACATGTTCAACTTCGCTATCACGCGTATTATCCTCTTCAGTTAGAGTACTTTTTTCCTTAGAAGAGGCTTTTGTAGGAGATAAAAACTTATCCCCTTGCATGCCACAAAAAACCATCTTCAGCACAGCACCAATAGGCACCATGTTATAGTAACTTGTCCACCTGATAAACTTGATAAAGGTGGGCTGCATGGCGGGAATTGGAAGTTTGCAACTTATACACTTAAGATCTACATCACACTCGATGTCTTCTTTTAATCCAACTACCAACCCTATTATAGAAGCGCGCCTGTTCCCAAAAGGAACCCTTACGTAGTCACCCTCTACTAGCTGCAGATCATCAGGCACTGCATAATAGAATGACTTATCTAACGGAACAGGCAATACCACTTCTGCTATCATCACAACTATCTATAACTTGATGCGCACAACAGCGTACTGCCCCAGCATGTAATGCTGACTACACAAGTCAAGCATTCAAAGCTGCCAACATACGGGTTCCTACGACAAAACATGTAACAGAGAATAGTAGACAAATTATTCTCCACAACTAAGATAGAAAATCCCGGATTACTTGTTCTGCCACCCTAATCGATATATCGACCTCATCATTCTTCCCAGTTTTTTCATCCATCCCCATCAATAAATACTCTGGATGCATCTGCAGTAACATATTTCCCCTGCTATCCTCTAGTCCCTCTATCATTCCATCTGAGGAAACAGCTGACACCTTGTATCCTAAACGACGAAGCTTAGCAATATTCTCAGCACTGGCATACACAGCCTCCCTGTGCGCATCTGGCAGATAGCAGAACATACCTCCATCACCGCGAGCTTTGCTAATCATAGCACCTAGCTTGCTGCCTTCTATAGCTTCAATCCTGGAGAGAGGCGCGTTCTTGGACCTAGGATCAGGCATAGAAGAAATATGCACTTCCGCACTCTTGCGAGACCCAAGCATGTCTTTTAATTTCCTTATTTCCACTTTCTGCGCGTGGAGAACACCTTGCAGCCCACCACAGATGGCTAATAACTTCAGATCTTTCTTGGATGATTTTTCCCCCATAATTTTTACAACAGCGTCTGTCACTAGCTGTCTGTTAGGAACAGGAGGAAGTGGCTGAGAAACGATGTTGTAGTAGTTACCAGGAATAAATATCCTATCTATCTCATTTTTCGATAAAATTTTCAGCAAACTGCGTTCTATGAAAATTGGCTTGTTGCTCCCCTGAAGTGCCTCTACTATCTCGTTGTAGTCTATTAGGACCACTTTCTCGGCCCCAAACTTTAATAATAATGCCTCAATGTTGCGAGCAGTATTGTATTCACCTTCGTATGTAGAATGTCTGGTAGAGAGCAATCCAACTACTGGCCCCTTTCCGTATGCATCAGCGACATGATAGAAACCCGTAACGCTGACCATGAAGCAGAATAAGACGACTATGCCCTTAGACCACAAAACTCTAGAGTACATGTTCACCGTGCTACCATCAAGTATCAATCATAGCTATATTATGCGCATAGCTCTGTATCAAAAAGCATAAATATAGAATTTTTCCAGCAGTGAACAGATGATATTCTATTGCACAAATTGCTATAGCGACCTTTTATCTACTAGCAGTTGAAATAGCGCCTCTTCTGATGGAAATTTAGATGCATATATGCCCTTCCAAGGATACTTTCCCAGAGTCTCAATATAGTCGCTACCAAGAGTATATGCACATGTCATATAGAAGCAATCATTGTATTTCGTAGCCAAATCCACAAAAGTCCTCGCGGCACCTTTGGAGTAGAATACGATGCCTGATATCTTTCCTGTTACCAGCAGCTCACAAAATTCTGTACTCAGCGCTGAGCTGGCCATCGTTCGATAGACTATCAATTCCTCCACTTCTACACCAGCATTCCTCACTGTGCTTGCCAAATCATGTGCAATATCCACACCCCTAGCGTAGAGAACCTTGGCATTTTTTGCGTACAAACTAATATGATTCGAAAGATCCGTAGCCACCCCAGCAACTGAGGTAACATCCCTAAAGCCAAGACTTTCAGCGTATGCCTTAGTGGCATCTCCTACCGTAACAATACTTATGCTGCGTACATCTGTTAGCGACGATAGTGCATCTATTCCGTATCTACTGGTAATAGCAATAACGTCATATTTATCTAGAGAAACAGTACCAAAATCCAGATATTCCACCTCGAACATGGGCTCAATAAAGACGTCAAACCCTAATTCAATCAGCTTATCTCTTGTCCTGATAGAATCTCCCATGGCCCGGGTTACAACTAACACTTTTACATGCAAAATTACAGAAACATGATTAGAAGTAATACACAGACGATTCATGCGCAAGTAACATCAGCAAGCCTACTAAAATTTTAAGCTCCTACCTAGATGTCCTCGCATGCTGCATAGAGCCATTTTCTTACTTCACCACTGACACGCGGCCCTAGCGCATCACGGACAAGCCCATGGTAGCCATTAATATACTCCACTTCCACTGCATCAAGCGCGGTAATGTCCATTAGTCGTTTGTCCATTGGAACACAGGTCAGCTGTTTGAACCTTAAAAATTCATCTCCACATTCCTCCGCATACATAAGATTTTCTATCCTTATGCCGTACTCGCCCTCCTTATAATAACCTGGCTCATTGGAAAATATCATGCCTGGTAATATAGCCACATTATTGCCAGCAGAGATAGCCTGTGGCCCTTCATGCACGGAAAGAAAGCTACCAACGCCGTGTCCAGTGGAATGACCATACTGTAAGTGCATCCTCCACAAATGCTGCCTAGCTAAAGTATCTAGAGCCGAACCACGGGTGCCACGAGGAAATACCGCTCTCGCAAGCGCTATGTGCCCCTTCAACACAGCTGTATAATTTCTAATTTGCTCATCCGTAGGCGCACCAATGGCTATAGTTCTAGTAACATCTGTCGTCCCATCTAGGTACTGCCCTCCAGAATCTATCAGGTATATGCCTCCCTTTTTTAGAACGGTGTTCGTGGAATCGGTAGCTCTATAGTGAACAATGGCGGCATTTTCACCAAACGCAGAAATACTACCAAAACTCTCTCCCATGAATAGCTCTTGCTGTTTTCTAAACTCAAGGAGGGCAATTTCTGCATCAATTTCTGTCACTACCTCTTCATTTGCGATCTTGCTTTCCAGCCAATGCAAAAAATTTACCAGCGCTACCCCATCTCTTATGTGTGCACTCTCCGCTCCCTTTATTTCTGTAATGTTCTTCACAGATTTTGGAATGGTGCATAAATCACTCTCCATAACTACAGATATCCTGTCGTTAATGGCGAAAAATATAGACATAGGAACCG
The DNA here is from genome assembly GCF_036903315.1 of Anaplasma bovis. Classification (NCBI taxonomy): domain Bacteria; kingdom Pseudomonadati; phylum Pseudomonadota; class Alphaproteobacteria; order Rickettsiales; family Anaplasmataceae; genus Anaplasma; species Anaplasma bovis. The sequence goes on from NZ_JAWLNY010000014.1 coordinate 15,000, forward strand.
TTGCGGCATCTACGGCTATATTGTCTATTGCAGCTAAAGTACTTGGAAGAGCAGCGGAATTTAGGACTTTAATATCCTTATCGCAAATTGATACCTGCTCTACATCATCTACAAAAAGATCCACCGCACCATCTTTATATAGGATAGCACGCGATAAAACTGATGGATTATGCAAAAAATTTAGATTGCGTATATTCAATAACCAGGATATCGCATCTACATCAGTCATAAGCACTGCATCAGCGCCAGAAATTTTCTTCACCACTTCCTGCCGCTTCTCTTGGTTTGATACCCCAGCAAACTCTACAGGGTGACTCACTATACGCTGTACAATACTAATTTCTCTTTTCCAAAGCATATCCAGCGCGATGCCCGTAAGCATCTTTAGTCGCAGGCCGTCGTATGGTCTTATTTGCTTTAGCGTAAACAATTCGCCATCATAACCGACTATAGCATCTTTCGCCGTGTTATTTTTTATCCACTCAACAGGAGAAACTTTGCACATGTCGTAGATTTGATAGTATTCCTGATTCACTTCTACAGCAGACTGTACAATGTACCTGCTGTCCGTGAAAAACTTACCCTTTTCTCCAGGACATACAACGATAAACGCATTTGATCCACTAAACCCGCACAACCACTCTATTCTTCGTTTGCTAGCATGTATATCCTGCGACTGATATTCGTCAGTGTGCTGCAGTAGAAATACGTCTACGCCCCATTCTTTCATGAGATCCCACAGCATAACCAGTTTTGAATCCACGATTACTCCTAAATAATCTCCAGAGCTTTGAAAACAATCAGTATGAGCTAACTTTGCCGTAGTTTCTATGAATATTAGTCTTGATATAGTACAAGTTCGTTCTTACTCATGACAAATTGAAAATTTTTCAGAAAACTCATCCCTAGTAGGGAAGTTTCTAGTTTTGTGTTGCTTATACTTGCGCCGACATTTCTCGCAACGAGATTCCCTACTCTTATTTCAGGTATCTGCAGATAAGAAGCCTCTATAGATCCATTTGCGGTATGATAAGTTTTGGATTGCTTTACAGGACGCACGTGAGCACCTATCCTTTTCGCATCTTTCGCCGACAGAACTACATCAGTTGCGCCAGTGTCAACTAAAAATCTTATATTTTCACCGTTGATTGTTGCAAGTACATAAAAGTGTCCGTCATCAGACTTGCGAAAAGATGCACCAACACCGTGTTGGGCATTAGATGAAACGCTTACTGCAGTAGCCCCAATATCGCGCGATATCCTGTGTTTTGCGTCATACACAAATGTCACAGTTAGAATTATTCCCAGCCAAAAAACTACACATTTAATAGATCCCATTTTCAAAGTACCTCCTGAAGCGCCTTTATACTAAACAACACAACCTATCAATGCATAGGACTTAACATCATCGTAAAGAAGCTCCAGTGTCCAAATATGTGGCCACTGTGCTGCAATAGACATCTGTGCGTACTGAATGTCTTCTCAAATTTCTACCAAATTTCGGTACAGAATTCCATAAAACATAATATATTAATTATCTTGGACGGAATACAGACCATTACCCAGCACATAGCACTCACATGTGCTGCACGTAGTTTGAGAAAGTGTATATATTGTACAGATAGTAGATTAACTACTAATTAGTGCTTTCACAAAACACCCCACTGTAGCGGAAAACACAACTCTAATATTGGAATTTTTTATTAAAAACGCACACTTAGACGACGTTAAGATAAAACTTCCCCCCGCAAGACTTTTCCCATTCCGACCTAAAAGCGTGAAAATGCGCCTTATCGCTGCTTTCCAGATATGTGAGCAACTCTCTGATACACCCATTGTAGGACCTGCTAGTGAGCCTATCTTGATGATGCATGAGCCTTAAGTAAATCAAATAGGTATTCAGGACATCAGTTTCACAATAATCTCGTATTTCTTGCAGTCGCCCAGAATCGTATAACTCCATAACGTCCGAACCGTCTGTACCAAATTTCCCCGGAAACCCGAGCACGGAACACACTTCGTGCATCTTTATTCTCGCCGACGTGCCAAAATCTGACAAACACTCAAGTAAATCACAATGCCAGTCCGTACTATACCTCTGAAAATAGTTATTCCACTTATCCCCCGCTTTATACATGTATCCTGCCTGCACACCATGCAGCATGGCTCTATATTTCAGCACTGGAAAATCAAAGGTTCTTCCATTAAATGATACAATCCTAGGCTTGAGAGAAGAGACATAATTGAAAAAGCCCCTTACAAGCTCCTGTTCCGAGGAATCTAATGTCCCACCAGAACGTACCTCCTGCATAGTGAAGCATTCGTATCCCCCTTGCCTTACTATCCCGGCTCTTAGAAAACCGATGGCAACTACCTTGTGAAATGGCTGTCTCAAAAATGAATTCTGACCACTTGTTACTTCCAAGTGATAATTGGTCATCATCTCTCTCTTGCTGAGAGTATCAAAATCATCAGGATTATCGAGATCCATCAAGTTCCCGCAGCTGTCGGTGTCAGGAATAGTCTCTATATCAAACACAAGCAAAGATTCTAGCACACCATCCCTCAGAAAAATTTATGCATGTAGCCACACGAGCCCAAAAGTCCTCGACCCTATAAGCCTACTATACACTCGTGCAGACTGTCTTGCCAAAACTTACGTACTTTGACAAATAAATAAAGATGTACTTCCTTATTGAGTATGTTCTTTAGCTCCTCCCTAGATGCGGTACACACCTCTTTTATCACAGATGCGTCCTTACCCACGACAATGGTCTTCTGGCTACTTTTCGTTACGTACACTACCTGCTTAATAATGATGCTTTTCTTCCTTTCCTCAATTTGCTCAGTAACCACTGACAGAGAGTAAGGAAGCTCTTGTCTCAAAGCGAAAAATAACTTTTCCCTCGTAATTTCCGCAGTAAAAAATTCCAGCGTAGCATCCGTGCGTTGATTGTCAGGATATAACCAGGGCCCGTGAGGCGCTATTTCTTTAAGAAAGTTCACTAAATGCCCTATCCCATGGCCGCTTAACGATGAAATAGCAAAAACTTTCTCAAAATCATGTATGCCCCTTATATCGGCAAGGGCATCTTCTATCTGCTTCTCGTCTAGGAGGTCCACCTTATTTAACACCGCTACAGCAGGGATTCCTGAACTTTTTATTCTCTTCACTATATTCACTGTATTGGGAGATAGGTGATCTCCCAAATTTAACACCAAAATTGCGGCATCTACGCCCTTCATCGACATCCAAGCATTTTTCACAATGAATTTCTCTAATTTTGTTTTCGGCGCGAAAACTCCCGGAGTATCCGTAAATACAAGCTGCACATTGTCGGTATTAAGTACAGCATTCATCCTGAACCTAGTCGTGTGAACCTTGTACGTGACTATAGAAGCCTTAAACCCAACAATCCTGTTTATAAGCGTAGACTTGCCAGCATTAGTCATGCCCATGACAGCAATCATTGAGCACTTCAGCTCCTTGCTCTCGTTTTCCATAAAAACCTACTTTCACACTACATCAAGCAGCCGTATGTCACGCATACAAACAATAGACACGCACAAGAAGTGGCCACTTTTCACTCGCCCCTGTCGCTATTTTAGGAGATCCATGATATCTGAATCCTTGACCGCATCCATCTTCATCTTGCTGAATTTCCCGATCATGGAATTCATTTGATTGTACTGTTTCAGTAACGCATTAACAACATCTATCTTCACCCCTGCCCCCTTCGCTATCCTAAGTTTGCGGGCACCGTTCAGTATTTCTGGGTTTGACCTCTCCTGTTTCGTCATGGAATTTATCACTGCAATGTACTTATCCACCTTACTATCGTCAGTCATGCTGGACATTTTGCGCCTCATATCACCTCCGAACGAAGGAATGAATTTCATGATACTTGCTATTCCACCCATTTTATTAAGGGCTTTCAACTGTATGACAAGGTCATCGAGGTCAAACTTTCCCTTTTTTGCCTTTGCTTGCAAGTCTTCCATTTTCTCCTTGCCCACAGCCTCTACAGCCTTTTCTACAAGAGACGCAACGTCACCCATATTCAATATTCTTCTAGCTATCCTATCAGGATAGAAATCGTCCAAATCATCAGGCTTTTCACCTGTAGACATAAATTTTATCGGACATCCGGACACCATCCTCATCGATAGAATTGCGCCTCCCCTAGAATCTCCATCCACCCGAGTGAAACTCGTACCAGTTATGCCCAGCTTATCATTGAATACGCGCACAACATTCACTGCATCCTGTCCCATCATGGAATCCACAACCAAAATGGTTTCTCTAGGTGATACCTTATTCTTCACGAGTTGAAGTTCTTCTATCATCTCTTCGTCGATGTGAAGCCTACCAGCGGTATCCAGTACCAAGACATCATATCCGCCTTCTTTGGCGTGATGTAGAGCACGTTCAGCAATGTCTAAAGGCTTTTCCTTCTCAACTATGGGCAAGCTATCTACGCCCACATTTTCTGATAAGATTCTCAGCTGATCTTGAGCAGCTGGTCTATAAATATCAAGAGACGCCACTAGAACTTTCTTTGAACCTTTTTTCAACTTTAGAGCAATCTTCGCAGTATTGGTAGTCTTACCTACCCCCTGTAGTCCCACCATCATGATCACAGCTGGGGGTTTGCCGCCTAAATCAAGCTCGCTTTTTTCAGCCCCCAATATCTCTACAATGCACTCCTCAATACGTTTTATCACCATCTGCTCAGGCAGAACTCCCTTTACGACGTCCCCGCCTATGATCTTGCCTTTTACACTGTTGACGAAGTCATCAACAATTCGGAAATTTACATCGGCATCTAAGAGGGCTTGTGCCACATCTTCCATTACCAAATCGAAATCTTTATCAGATATTTCCCGCTTACCACGTATCTTCTGAAACGCAGACGAAAACCCCTTAGTCAAAGAACTAAACATAGATCCATACCATAAACACAATCAAAATAAACAACATGCTCCACAATATCGTACTACTTGCGGTATATATCGGCCCTGACCCATGATTTAGAGACACATACCCTGTACATATACTAATAATTACCTCTGAAGATTCATCTTTAGATGAGAAATCTTTTTTTGCACTTCCAAAATACCCACAAAGCCGCTCAAATAGACGAACAACCCCCTCGTAGATGCGGGTTTCTAGCAGAGAAAAATCCCACCTTTCCGTAAATTTATTTATAAAACACACAAAACAGGTAACATAAGCAACAACACTCATAGTTTTGTAAATGAAGTCGCTTATCGAGTAAGTAAGACTATATCCAGGGAAAATAACACCCCATACACGCGGCAGACCGAGTAATAACAAGACAGTTGCCAGTGCGATAGTAGAAACTCCCTTGAACCCCCTTACAGAATCTTTTTCGTGCACATAACACTTGATCCAACCCCAATATAATTTCACACCTGTAGCCATAAATAGCAGCAATCCTAGCGTTGTATACACCTTTCTGAAAATCGCATAGTTAAGACTATCTGTGTCGATATGAAGTAAGGCCGACTTGACGATGTAACTCGCAGTTCCCGGAAAAGCACACAGATTTAACAGAGCTACCATGCAGCACGCAGTGCCTACCCACAGTTCCCCCCTGCTTAGCCTTCTAGCATCGCACGCCACAGAGTCTACTACCATAAAAAGCAGAGTTTGATACATCACAGACACTGCCATCTGCGTAACCAAGAGATTAGCAGGCAGAACATCTCTTCCGCAACCAGCAGCAATCAATAGCAATCCAACATTGCCCACTACCCCATAAGACATAATGAGCCTGACCTCCTTTGCTAAAATAGCAAAAATCGTTCCATATAACACAGTTGCAATTCCAACGTACTGAATTAGAGATTCCCCTTCAGTCACCATCATCAGCAATACATAAATTGCAATCTTTGTCGTGAATGTAGAAAGAATTATGATGCCTGATCTGGAAGCCTTAGGATACGTATAAGGAACCCATGAAGACAGTGGAAATGCAGCTGCGTTAATCATCAGTCCAGTAATAAATAGGATCCTAGGAACTCCTTCCATGAATCCTGAGTGCGTAAATTGGCACGCTCCCACTATGAGTAATGCACCGGACAAAAAATGTGCACAAGCATATGCAATAAATGCCTTATAACCTGAATCACTGCCACCCAAAGCTATAAGGAACATCGCTGCAAGAGCCATGATGTCGAATCCTATGGCAACATATACCGGATCTGTAGAAAAAAAGAGTACGGATAAGCTGCTCAATACGTACAAGAGGCCACAAGCCTTCTCTCTCAAGCTACTAGGTATTTTACACCATACTAAACATACAGATAAAATGAAGGATAAGACGAGAAACAACGTAGGATTAGAAAACCCACCAAAGAATGCGGCACCCTGTTGGACCAATAACCCAAACTTCACGGAAAAACTCGCAACAAATCCCCTAAGGGTTAGTTATATCCTCAGAGATACCGATAAATCAAGATAATAGGAACTACACCTACACCCGAATTTGGTTTTCTTCCTACCTAAACAGCTGATAAGCCCTGTCTCGGAATGCGTTTATTATGTTTCCCTTAACTAAGCCAGAAACCATGTCGAATACGAACTGCAGAGCCTTGTTTTTGAAAGAAAACCTAATGGAAAATTTTACCAAAACTTTGTCACCCACAGGCAAAAACTGCCACTTGCTTCGTAGAAACTCGAATACACCATTTGCGGACTCAACATGTATCCACCCAGGTTCGCAATACGTGGGCGAAGAGAACGAAACATTAGAGGTGTATTGACCCTCCAAAAACATAAACTTGGCAACAAGGTCGACGAGCATTCTCCCCTCTTCCCTTTCTCGTATGCGCACACTCTCACACCACGGCAGAAACTCCGGGTATTTCTCGACATCGAGAACTATGGAAAAGAGCTCCTCAGCAGAAAAAGCAAGTGTCTCTTCTTCGTCAAACCCATTCTCGGTATGGACCATGCTAAACACAAGAACAACACAAGCTGGGGATCCGCCTTTGCCGTAACGCCTTATCCAGTATCCTGAGACTAAAGCTAAGGTGGGCGCCATATAATGGACACACGTGACCATCAGAGACAGCTCCCTAAGGAAACAAAACGGGCTCGAGGAACTTCTAACCTACACGAGCAACGCAGACCCCCCTGATTGTACAGAGAACATCAATCAGAAAGCAACATCTAATTGCTTTCTCCGCCTTTTTCGTCCTTGTTTATCTCCTGATACTCCGAATCAACAACCCTTTCTTCAGGTTCGGCACTGCCTGTAGCTCCTGTTTGGCCGCTTCCATCCTCGGTTTTACCTGCAGAATACGCCGCCTCTCCTATTTTCATGGAGGCACTCATTAGAGCATCATACTTTTGCTGCACCACGCTTATGTCTCCCCCATCCGAACTCAAGCACTCCCTGAGATCCTTAATGGCAGTCTCTACTTCAGATTTAATGGAATCTGATACCTTGTCAGCACAATCTTTCAGAGATTTTTCAGCAGAGTGTATCAAATTATCAGAGCTATTCTTCAGTTCAACGTACTTTCTGCGCTTTTCATCCTCTTCAGCTCTTTCTTCCGCATCCTTCACCATCTTTTTGATCTCATCGTCGCTCAACCCGCCAGAAGATTGTATTTTCACGGTTTGCTCCCTACCAGAAGCCTTATCCTTAGCGGAAACGTGAACTATACCGTTAGCATCTATGTCAAAAGTCACTTCTATCTGCGGAACACCCCTAGGAGCAGATGGAATTCCCTCGAGACTGAACTGCCCAAGTAATTTATTGTCGGCAGCCATCTTTCTTTCCCCCTGGAATACGCGTATGGTTACTGCAGTTTGGCCGTCCTCAGCGGTAGAAAACACCTGAGATTTCTTAGTAGGAATGGTAGTGTTCCTTTCAATTAAAGGAGTAAATATACCTCCCAGTGTTTCTATTCCTAGAGACAGAGGTGCCACGTCGAGAAGCAATATGTCTCTAACATCACCAGTAAGTATTCCACCCTGTATAGGCGCTCCCACAGCTACAACTTCATCAGGGTTTACTCCTTTGCATGGCTCCTTTCCGAAAAATTCTTTAACTCTCTGTATTACCTTCGGTACTCTGGTCATTCCACCAACAAGAACGACTTCATCTATCTTGCTCATGTCCTTTATACCAGCGTCGCTCAAAGCCTTCTTACATGGCTCTATAGTCCTTTCTATCAGGTCATCAACTAAACTCTCAAATTTAGCCCTTGTAAGCTTCAG